>JAUZOX010000085.1 GCA_030706265.1 Bacteroidota bacterium
AGGATTTTAATAAACAGGAAGGCTGCACCCAACAGCGTGACGGCATTGGAAGAAAGACCCATGTTTTCAATAAACGGCATGTGATATCCCCCAAAGTACAGGGTCGAAATGACGGCCGATGAAACAAACATGTTGATGTATTCGGCAAAGAGATAGAAACCAAGTTTCATTGAGCTGTATTCGGTGTGGTATCCGTCGATTAATTCGGACTCGCATTCGGGTAAGTCAAAGGGTGCACGATTGTTCTCGGCAAACGCAGTGACCAGGAAGATGAGGAACCCAAGGGGTTGGATACAGATATTCCATAACCCGTTTTTTTGATGGTCTACGATGTCGGCAAGACTGAGCGAGCCATTAGCCATGATCAGTGCTATGATGGCCAATCCCATTGCCAGTTCGTAGCTGATCATCTGCGAAGCCGCACGGATTGCTCCGAGCAGGGAATATTTGTTGTTTGAAGCCCATCCTCCCAGCATTATCCCATAAACGCCAACCGAGACCAGTGCAAAGACATACAGGATGCCAATGTTGAGGTCTGTGACCTGCATGGAATAGGTGTTTCCGGCAATAGTAAGCTTCCCGCCCCACGGTATCACGGCGCTGGTCATACAGGCTACGAACATGGCTATACTGGGACCCAGGATAAAGATGCCCTTGTTGGCTGCCAACGGAATGATCTCTTCCTTCATAAACATTTTAACCCCGTCGGCAACAGGTTGAAGGAGTCCGTAGATACCCGCCCGGTTGGGTCCGAGACGGTCCTGCATAAATGCTGCAATCTTTCGTTCACCATAGGTGCTGTACATCGCTACCAGCAGTGAGATCAAAAAGATGATGATCATCAGTACAGCTTTAAATAAGAGTTGGTTCAATTCCATTGATAGATGATATTTTGAATTAGTCCTTTGGTGGAGTCTCTTTTAATTTATTGATCGTTTCATAATGATTCAACGAAATGACCGATTGCCGTTTGATGTGACGGGGACCATCGATGACCCAGTCCGAAACTTGTTTCTTCTCAAAACGGCATTCATTGCAAATGAAGTCTTCGACTTCGCCGAATTCATCTTTACGGGCCGTGATCCTGATTACTTCATCGCCTTTGGCCCAAAGCACTACTTTCCCCGCGCATTTCGGACAATCACGATGGGCGTCGTAAGGCTTGGTAAACCAGACACGGCTCTTGAAACGGGAACTCCGGTCGGTCAGTGCTCCAACCGGGCAGACATCAATGACATTGCCGGAGAAGTCGTTTTCGACAGCAGCATTGATGTAGGTCGATATCTCAGCATAATCACCCCTGAACAAAACCCCCAGCAACCGCTTGTCGGTAAGTTGTGCCGATAAGTAAACACAACGGTAGCAAAGGATACAGCGTTCATTGTTGATTTTGATATAGGGTCCGATGTCGTTATAGCCAAACCGTCTTCTTTCTTCTTCATATCGGCTTTCGCCTTCGCCGAAACCATAGGACAGGTCTTGCAGGTCACATTCTCCGGCCTGATCGCAAATCGGGCATTCCAAAGGATGGTTGGTCAATAAAAATTCGACCACTCCCTTGCGGGCTTCAATCACCTCCTGCGAGAGGGTGTTTTCAACCACCATGCCATCCTGGGCCGGAGTGGAACAGGCGACAACCAGTTTCGGCATTGGCCGCGGGTCTTTGGCAGAGCCTTTTGCCACTTTCACAAGACAGGTCCGGCACTTGCCTCCGGTATCCCTGAGTTTGGAGTAATAACACATCGTCGGAGGGACAACCTTACCGCCTATCTTACGGGCTGCTTCCAGGATGGTGCTCCCTTCTTCAACTTCAACTTCAATGTTATCGATTGTTACTTTAATCATCAGTAGGTCAATTTTAAATTGAGTAATCCGCTAGTCAAACCAGCAACCCTTGCGGTTGACGTGCTCAACAAACTCGTCGCGGAAGTGACGGATAGCGCTTGCAACAGGCCAGGCTGCCGCATCTCCCAGCGGACAGATTGTCTTTCCCTCGATGTTGTTTGAAATATCAACCAGCAGATCAATATCATGCATTCTTCCTTCCCCGTTTTCGATGCGGTACAATATCTTTTCCATCCAGCTTGTCCCTTCGCGGCAGGGACTGCATTGTCCACAAGACTCATGACGGTAAAAACGGGTGAAATTATATAGGTTACGTACGATACAGGTACTCTCATCCATGACGATAAACCCTCCGGAACCAAGCATGGTCCCTGTTTCAAAACCTCCTTCCGCAAGAGATTCATAAGATATATTCCGGGGCTCTCCATTTGCAGTTTTGAGGATAAGACCGGCAGGAAGGATGGGTACGGATGACCCTCCTGCAACCACGGCCTTTAACGGTTTCCCATTCTTCATGCCGCCACAGTATTGATCACTGTAAATAAACTCTTCAACCGGAAAACCCATCTCTAATTCATAAACACCGGGATTCTTGATGTGGCCGCTGGCCGAGATCAGTTTTGTGCCCGTACTGCGGCCTACCCCGATTTGAGCATATTGATCTCCGCCATGGTTGACAATCCAGGGTATCGTAGCAAGGGTCTCGACATTATTTATAACGGTGGGACAATTGTACAGACCGGATACGGCAGGGAAGGGCGGTTTCAGCCTTGGGTTGCCGCGTTTGCCCTCGAGCGATTCGAGCAATGCCGTTTCCTCTCCGCAGATATAGGCTCCGGCGCCCGGATGGCAGTATAGGTTTAGCGAGTAACCGGATCCCAGGATATTCTTTCCCAGGAACCCTTTCTCATAAGCTTCCGCAATGGCCTTTTCAAGTATCTGCAGAATATAGAAAAATTCACCCCTGAGATAGATATAGGCATCTTCCACCCCCAACGCGTAACCCGACAAGATGATTCCTTCGATGAGTGCGTGGGGGTTGCGTTCCAACAGGTAACGGTCTTTAAATGTTCCGGGTTCTCCTTCGTCGGCATTGCATACCAGATAATGCGGCTTTTCGGACTTACGGTCGAGAAAACTCCATTTCATTCCGGTCGGAAAACCGGCTCCGCCACGACCCCGAAGGCCTGATTTTTTGACTTCTTCCATTACACCATCGGGCGACATGGTTTTTAAGGCCTTCTCAACAGCGGTGTAGCCGCCGGTTTTTCTGTAAACCTCAAACTTTTTGAGTTCCGGGTTATCTATATGTTCGGTTAATATCTTGATCCCCATTTATTTTTGTGTGCTTCGGGTTATTCGTTATATGGGTTGTCGTGTGAAGATTTTCCACATTTACACCACTCCTCAATCAATGAATCCACCTTTTCTGTTGACAAATTCTCGTGATACCGGTTGCCCACCCTCATAACGGGTGCCGAACCGCAGGCAGCAAGGCATTCTACGGTTTTTAGGGTGAACTTGCCGTCGGGGGTGGTCTCTCCGGGCTTGATGTCGAGCCTTTTGGAGATATGTTGAATGATTTCACCTGCACCATTCAACATACAGGGACCGGTTTGACATACTTCTATGACGCACTGTCCAACCGGAGCCAGGTTGAACATGTTGTAGAAAGTGGCAACTTCGTAAACCTCGATCGGTTCGAGCTTGAGCAGGCCAGCAACATAATTCATGGTCTCTGTACTTAACCATCCGCCAAACTCAGCTTGGGCAATATGCAGTACAGGCAGCAAAGCCGATTTTTGTTTCCCTTCAGGGTAACGGGCTATGATGCGGTTGACCAGTTCAAGCGACTCAGCAGAAAATTTGATTTCATTATCCATTGTTCAATAAAATATTCAGTCATTCAATCATTCATTTACGCATCGAGCTCTCCTGCGATTACATTGATGCTGCTCAACGTAACGATGGCATCTGAAAGCAGGTTGCCTTTTATCATGTCGGGATAGCCTTGGTAGTAAATGAAACAAGGCCGGCGGAAATGACAGCGGTAAGGTGATCTGCCTCCATCGCTGACAATATAAAAACCAAGTTCTCCGTTTGCGGCTTCAAGAGCACTATAGATTTCCCCCACGGGGGCATCCAGTTCTCCCATCACCTGTTTAAAGTGATAGATGAGGGATTCCATATCGTTGTAAACCTTTTCTTTGGGCGGCATGACAAAGGCATCGTTGTCGGCGTTAAAGGTCTCCTTATCATCCATGGCATCGAGTTTGGTGATAGCCTGGTTGATGATGTTCATGCTCTGCCACATCTCTTCCTGACGAACCATGAAGCGGTCGTGGGTGTCACCCGATGTCCCGACCGGGATGATGAAATCAAAGTCCTCATAGGAGCAATAGGGAGCGGCAATACGAACGTCATAATCGACACCGGTGGCGCGGAGATTGGGTCCCGTAAAGCCGTAGTTGAGCGCCTTCTCTGCAGAAATGGCGCCCACATCAACGGTACGGTCCAAAAAGATACGGTTACGGCAAAGCAACGCTTCAAATTCTTTTAGCCGGGGAGGGTATTCTTTCATGAACGTGCGTAACAGGCTCCACGCCTTTTCATTCCAGTTGCGTTCGAAACCACCTCTCCGGCCAATGCTGGTGGTGAGTCTTGATCCACAGATTTGTTCCCATATCTCATAGATCTTTTCGCGGTCCTGAAACATATAGGTGAAGCCGGTGAGGGCGCCTGTATCCACACCGATGACCGAATTGCAAACATTGTGATCTGCTATCCGGGCCAGTTCCATGATGATGACCCGCAGGTATTGAACACGTTTGGGAACCTCGAGTCCCAGCAGCTTCTCCACTGCCATCTGCCAGCCGATGTTGTTTAAAGGAGCGGAGCAGTAGTTCAGCCGGTCGGTCAGGGGGAGAATCTGGTAATAGGCTCTGCGTTCGGCTATTTTTTCAAAAGCCCTGTGAATATATCCGATAGTCTGGGTCGTATCCACGACATACTCCCCATCCATTGTCATCACATTTTGAAAGACGCCATGCGTAGCAGGGTGGGTGGGTCCAACATTGAGGGTTACAAACTCATGGACTTCACTCTTTGCTACATCGGTTGGATCAATATTTTTTCTGATATCTTCTTCCATTTTTATCTGTAAAGAATTTGTATTATGCCGGCCAGATGGAATCCGCAAACCGGATTTGCATCGGTGTTTGTTCTTCAGACAGGCTTGTTTCCGGATGCCATATCAATATACTCATTCAAAAATGCATTGAAAGCATAAGCCCGGAAGCTTAGCGGCCGAAAAATTCATCCTTCTTATCTTCCCGGGTACCGTCTTCGAGCGGGTATTCTTTCCGCATCGGAAAATAATCCATGCTGTCCACATTAAGAATGCGTTTCAAATTGGGGTGCCCCGAAAACAGGATTCCATAAAAATCATAGGTCTCACGCTCCATCCAGTTGGCACCCGCAAATACAGATGTGGCGGATGGAATCGTGATGTCTTCAAGTGTTGTAAAGGTCTTGATCCGGATGCGCTGGTTGTTTTCAAGACTGTGCAGGTGATAAATTACGCCAAATGGTTCTTTGCTGTCCGGATAATGAATGCCGCACAGTGTTGTCAAAAACCGGTACTTTAAAGTTTCGTCGTCGTAAAGGAAACGCAGTAAATCGGCAATAATCTCCTTCTTAACAGTATAAACCGGCATGTCCATTTGTACCTCTTCTGCAAGAATGGCTTCGCCGAAACGTTTCCTGAGCTTTTCCGAAGTCAGATCTACAATCTCCTGATTAATTATAAACATTATTCGATTCCGTATGTTGCCAATAAATTTTTGTATTCATCAGAATATCTTCTTCTTAGTGATTCGTTGTGCACCAAGTCCTGAATCTTGAGAATTCCGTTAATGATTTGTTCGGGCCTTGGAGGGCAACCCGGAACGTAAACGTCGACGGGAATTATGCGGTCAATGCCTTGCAAAACGCTGTAGGTATCAAAGATTCCCCCACTGGATGCACAGGCTCCAACAGCTATCACCCACCGTGGTTCTGCCATCTGCGTGTAGACTTGCTGTAAGACCGGCCCCATCTTTTTGGCGATGGTCCCCATCACCATCAATAGATCGCTTTGACGGGGGGAGAAGCTCATCCGCTCCATTCCAAACCGTGCCAAATCGTAATGAGGGGCCATGGTTGCCATAAATTCAATTCCACAACATGAAGTTGCAAAGGGGAGGGGCCATAATGAATACAACCTCGCCAACCCTATTGCTTTATCCATTCGGGTGGCAAAAAAACCGTGTCCCGAATAGCCTTCAGGTGCATCAACAATTTTGATTTTATGATCAGTTTCCATTGATTATTCTTTTTTATCGCCTTCCGGCATTTTATACCGATCCCATGTAAAGGCCCCTTTTAAAAACAGATAAAGAAAGCCCGATAGCAGGAATCCAATAAAAATCAGCATCTCCCAAAAGCCAAATGCACCCAGCTCCCTGAAGTTAACAGCCCAGGGATACATGAAAATCACTTCCACGTCGAACAGGACAAACAAAATGGCGATGAGAAAATATTTAACCGAAAAAGGACTTCTGGCATTTCCCTGTTGTTCTATTCCGCATTCAAAATTCTGTAATTTGCGCTTGGTCTTTCGCCTTGGACCCAAATAATGCGTAGCCAGCATGACCGTTGCTACAAATCCAAAAACCACAAAAGCCTGAATGAGTACCGGAATCCAATCCGTTGGAGTCTGCTGAATAGTAGGTGCCATCGTTTATTTTTTCAATTTAAGTTAAGAGTAATCCGTTTCCAGTCAAATTGTTAAAACTGATTCAGGTATTCAAGTGCCTGATTCCTGTTTCGCAAATTACAAGGTGCAAAAGTAAACCGTTTAGGAATAGGTTTTGTTTGACCAAGTTAAAAAATTTGTTAGCATATTAACAATAAGATTTAAAATATATTAAACCGGCTATGGCTTTTTCCAAAGGTGCACCACTTTCTTGGATTCAAAGAAAGGTTCGGAAAAGAATTGGCTCAGTTCGAACACCTTCCAATACATCTTCAGCGGTGAGAGTTCCTCATCGAGGTTTCCGCCCTTGAGGTAAAGCACACCGTTATTTATCGCGTTGATATTTTCGGACTTTATTTTTCGTTCCACCCATCTGATGAATTCGGGAAGTGCGGTCACAGCCCGGCTGACGATGAAATCGAATTTGCGGTCTATCTCTTCGGCACGGGCATGAACGGCTTTCACGTTTGAAAGCTGTAAAGCCTGAGCCACTGCATTGACGACTTTTATTTTCTTTCCGATGGAGTCGACCAGCAGGAACTCGGTATCCGGAAACAGGATGGCAAGCGGGATCCCCGGGAATCCGCCCCCCGTGCCAACGTCCATGATTTCAGTACCCTTCACAAACGACACGATGTTGGCAATGCCCAAAGAATGCAGGACATGCCGTTCCATGAGATGATCGATATCCTTTCGGGAGATCACATTGATCTGACTGTTCCAGGTTGTATATAATGCGGGCAAAGAAGCAAACTGTTGCTTTTGCAATTCAGTGAGGTACGGGAAATATTTCAGTATCTTATCCATAGTGCTGACTACAAAGATACTATTTTTAAAAGAAATGTATTTATCTGAAAATATCAAAATACTTTAATGTGTTATCAAGTTTTTTTATATTTGACAACCTGAAATATACCACCATGTCCGGCAATTATACCCTTATCCTTCTGTCTGTTCTAACCCTTTCCCTTGTTTTTCCATCCCGAAATCATGCCCAGGTTCCTTCCAGGCGCGACATCTACCTTGAATATATCGATGCCTATGCCAATGTGGCAATCAGGGAGATGAAGCTCTATCACATACCCGCAAGTATCACCCTGTCGCAGGCTTTGATAGAATCGGGTGCCGGCAGGGGCGAACTGGCGGTGAAGGCAAATAATCATTTTGGGATCAAATGCCACCAGGACTGGACCGGCGACACGTATACGCTGGATGACGATGCCCCCAATGAGTGCTTCAGGAAGTATAAGTCGGCAGAGGAATCGTTCAGGGATCATTCTCTTTTTCTGACACAGAAACCGCGCTATGCCTCTCTCTTTAAACTTGATATCACGGATTACAAAGGCTGGGCCTATGGGCTGAAACAGGCCGGCTATGCGACTAATCCCCGTTATGCCGAAATGCTGATCAAGGTCATCGACGACTACACGCTCAACAAATATGATGAGACGGAAGTAAAGTTGCCACCCCGGAACATCAAAATTGAAAAGCCTTCCAGGGCCGCCATCGTCTACACTTATTATCATCCCGGTTATATTCAGCCCGGGCCAGAGAATTTCACTTATGTGGAAGAGGGCAAGTCGGGGCGAAAAATATATCTGAACAACAACACGCTTTTTGTCTTTGCAAACAGGAATGATTCATACCTTTCGATCGGAAGCGATTTAAACATCAGGGCTGGCAAGCTGGCCCGGTTAAACGAGATGAAACGGAATGAGCCGTTGGCCGAAGGCCAGATCGTTTACATAGAGCGGAAGAAACTGAATGGAATCCGCGATAATTACACCGTCCAGCCCAATGACACCTGGTATTCCATCTCACAGTTTACCGGCGTTCAAATCAAGGTGCTAAAGGAACTCAACAAGATCGAAGGTGACTCAATTCCAACTCCCGGAAAGGAGTTGATCCTGAAAGGCCATGTGAAAAGATCGTTTTTCCAGAGGCTCTTCGGAAGGCAATGATATAAACCGGTGGCGGTTTCACTTCATGCCAGCAAATACGGCATTGTTGCTTCCCTTTCATTAAGAAGGTTATTAAATGATTTCCTCCGGGATCAATGATCGAGCCATTCCTTAAACTCGGCGACTTTTTGCCTGCTCACGATGACTTCCTGTTCCGAAACCGGTACCAGTTCAATCTTGAGCTTGTAGTTGAAGTAGTTATGGATTTTATGGATGC
>JAUZOX010000086.1 GCA_030706265.1 Bacteroidota bacterium
CCACTGCACCGTGATAATTTCATCAAACTGGTTAAGGAAAAATATTATAATGGATCACCCTGGCACAGGGTCATCAAGGATTTTATGATTCAGGGCGGCGGAGCACAAAGCCTTTCTGACGATATCGGCTATACCGTTCCGGCAGAAATCAAACCCGAATTCATTCATAAAAAAGGAGCACTGGCAGCAGCCCGTATTTCGGATCATTTTAATCCCCAGAAGGCTTCGTCGGGTTCGCAGTTTTACATCGTGCAGGGCCGTACCTTTACTACACAGGAACTGACATACCTTGGACGCCAGATGCGCAAGGAATTTACTCCCGGGCAGCTTGAAACCTATACTACCCTTGGTGGCACGCCGCATCTTGACGGGGAATACACTATCTTTGGAGAGGTCATTGAAGGGTTGGACGTGATTGACAAGATCGCTGAAGTAAAAACCAATGCGCAGGATCGTCCCATTAAGCCCCTTTCGATGAAGATTACAGAAGTTATTAACTAATTTGGTCTATATATTATATCATGATGAAAGATCGCATTCAGCAGTTACTCGCAGAAATCCAAACATTTAAAGCACAGAACAAAGAGGAATTAGAACAGTTCAGGATCAAATACCTGGGGAAAAAGGGAGTCATGAGCGAACTGTTTAATGAATTTAAAACTGTTCCGGGAGAAATGCGCAAAGAAATCGGGGTGATGCTGAACGACTTGAAAAACAAGGCGCAAGAGACCCTCAACGAACATAAGGATCTTTTTGAATCAAAACCCGCTGCAAGCCAGACAGTCAATGATCTCACGCTGCCTGTGGACCTGGGTCAGGTTGGTTCACATCATCCGATTTCCCTTGTCAGGAAAGAGATCATCGATATCTTTTCACGGCTTGGCTTTAACGTTGCCGAAGGCCCCGAAATTGAAGACGACTGGCATAACTTTTCCGCACTCAATTTCCCGCAGGAGCATCCGGCACGCGATATGCAGGACACTTTCTTCATTGAAAAAAATCCTGATATCGCCTTAAGAACCCATACTTCGTCCGTTCAGGTCAGGGTAATGGAAAACACGCAACCACCCATCCGCTCAATATTTCCCGGACGCGTTTACCGCAACGAAGCCATCTCTGCCCGGGCACACTGTTTCTTTCACCAAGTCGAAGGATTATACATCGATAAAAATGTCTCTTTTGCCGATCTGAAACAAACCCTGCTCTATTTTGCAAAAGAGATGTTCAGCGCCGATACTAAGATCCGCCTGAGGCCATCTTATTTCCCGTTTACCGAACCTTCTGCAGAAATGGACATATCCTGCAACCTCTGCGGCGGAGAAGGCTGTGGCTTTTGCAAACATACCGGATGGGTAGAAATATTGGGTTGTGGCATGGTAGATCCGGCCGTGCTTGAAAACTGCGGCATCGATCCCAAGGTATATTCCGGTTTTGCTTTTGGAATGGGGATAGAACGCATTACCAATCTAAAATACCAGGTAAAAGACCTAAGGATGTTTTCTGAAAACGATATTCGTTTCCTGAAACAGTTCAGGTCGGCATTTTAACAGAAAATCCACAATACTTTTTAAGGGCTGTCTCAATAACCGGAGACAGCCTTTTTCTTCAAAGAAATACCCGGAAATTTGGATCTCTATTTGCCGGTTTGATAATCTAAGATCTCTTTTTCGAAGCAGCTTTGTTTCCAAGGAATCCCCAGCCACCGCTTCCGATGATAAATCCAAAGGCATACCATGCGCCGTTATTGTTCTGGGCATAAACGGTGAAGTCGCTTCTGAACAGCATGATGATAAGGTCAACGGGGGCAATAATTCCATGCCACAAGCCACCCCAAAATCCGTAAGTATGCCCTCGCAGGCATGATGTTACGGGTTCGCTGTTTGCACACCCCGATAACAAGAGAACGATAAATGCAAAGCCAAGAATCAATGAAACTGCATAAATGTTTTTACGTTTAGCCATACTTAACTATTTTAAGATTCAAAAATATTATTCCTGACATGCAAATACCGTTGCACTCAGTGTGGGATTAACGGCAAACCATGCAATCTTAAAGATCAAAGGAATTGGTTTTGAGAACAACCTGATCACCCGGGGTAGTGACACCCGAATCGTCTTCGGCACTGATAAAAACGACATTGGGCTTAAAAGGAGTGACTACCTTCACCGAACCGGTCAGACCCTTTGAAATGCTAAGCCGTCCCATGTTCATATTCCCCTTTTCGGTCGTTCCAATCCAAACCACATAATTTTGCCTTGGAGGTGTAAGTCTTTCGGGCCCTGCCATGTGTTTCACGACAACATTGAGGTTGTAGTTCTTGTTTTTGTCGGTTTTAATGGTCACCGAAGCCGAAGCCGAAGGGATCACAGTTGAGATTGGAAAAATAATTTTTTTTCCGCACGAGCTGAGGAAAAAAAGGAGGAAGAGCGCCGAAACACCATAAAAAATTCTTTTCTTCAAAAATTTCATAATAAGTGTCTTCATTTTTCCGGTTATTAGATTATTTGTGAAAAATACTTAACCATAATAACAGACTTTTATACAAATTGTTATTGAAAAAAATTAAATAAGCAAAATGAACAATATAATGATGTTGTATTACTTTTCAGATACGAAACAAGCCTGTTTGAACCGGACATTTATGTAAGTATGGTCTGAACAATATAACACTAAAGGTTTACTAATGAAAACATTATCCCTGATAAACATTATGCTACTTCAACTTTCCCAATCCTGGTTACCGCTGCGCTCAAACCTGAACTAAAAAGGCATCTCCGCCCCCACTCATCATTGCGGACTTGAACCGCAATCTCCTAATCCCGTAAACTTGATAATTTTCCTAGCTTGCCGCTAAGGACATTATTGATGGTGTTGATCATCAAATAAACGACGTTCGCTCTGCTCATGACATGGTACACCTTTCTTTTTGGGATTGCGGGTCAAGCCCGCAATGACGTCATGGATTAAATAGGAATTGTGGAGACGGTGGCTACATTTCCGTCAAGTTAAACCCGCAATGACGTTAATGATTAAACCTCATTTGGTCATGGTATGGCTGATTTATCGAACCATCCCTTTCTTTTTCCGGTCCGGGTTGGCGCTGGGTTCAAACCCGGGCTAAAAAATTCTACAATCCTGCTCCGTTCAGGCTTAAAAACATTAAATAATGTTTTTAGATTCGGTAAGGAACCTCCAGGTCAAGGCCAATGGTTTGCTTTTAGCTTAAATGATAACATTCAAAGAACATTGTGATTGATTCATAATGTGAATCCGGTATTGATTGAAGTCCCGATTAGGAAAGCGACTTAATAGATGAAAGGGATTAACTTCCACGAGTTTTTAGAATAGGTGGCATAATCCTCAAAATGGTTTCGCAGCAGTTGCTCTTCGTAATTCAATTTGATGAGGAGCGTAATCAACAATGCCATAAACACAACGATAAAATATGCAGAAGGGCTGTCGATGACAAAAGGGAGAAAAATAAGTAAAACGGCGCTGTACATTGGATGGCGGATCAATTTATAAGGACCGGCCGTAACCAACTTTGCATTCTGCCTGACATCGGGAGCAATGCTTAAGTTGTCCAGCTTCATGGTCACCACAGCCCAGAATCCCAGGATAAATCCAAGCAGGGAAACGAAAAACACCCAAAGATCGCTTTTTATTGCAGGTATTCTGACCACCAATAAAAAAATACAGACCATTTGCATCCCAACCAGAATATCGGATTTATAATTCGCATTCCTCTTCATACGTAAATGATTTGAATTAAACAGGCCGTATGGAACTCACAAAATGCCCGGCTCACGGGTGCCCGGTTTATAACCCGCCATTTACTTTTTGAAAATAAAGAAAACAGCCAGTATTAAACAAATGAACCCCAGGATATGATTCCATCTCAACGTTTCGCTTTTAAACACGGTCAACGTAAAAATAGTGAAAATTGTGAGTGTAATGACCTCCTGGATCACTTTTAATTGCCACAACGAAAAGGGCCCTCCATTTCCCTTGAACCCAATCCGGTTGGCAGGGATCATGGCACAATATTCAAAAAATGCAATTCCCCAACTGATCAGGATGATGGCAAACAGCCCGAGGCTCTGCGACCATTTCATCTGGCTGTATTTCAAATGACCATACCATGCAAAAGTCATAAAAGTATTTGAAAGTAAAAGCAGCAAAATAGTTGAAACAGCTCTCATTTTTTTAATGCAATTATAAAAAAAGAAGGCCACCAAAGTTATTCAGCAGCCTTCCATTATCTGAATAGCTATTTTTAAATATAACTAAGTTTGATCATATTGGTCATACCGAAATCGCTAAGCGGCGTACTGGCCGTATTGACGACCATGTCGCCTTCTTTGAGGAATCCCTCTTTGCGAAGATGATATTTGATATCTTCAATCGTATGATCCGTACTGATAAATTTATCGTAGTAAAAACCCTTAACGCCCCATAACAGATTAAGGGTGTTCAGCAAAGTACGGTTATTGGTGAAGATATAAATAGCGGCCTTTGGACGGTGGCTGGATATCCTCATTGCAGAATACCCCGTATGGGTCAGCGCAATGATGGCGTCTGCATTTGCATTCTTGGCCATTTCGCAGGCGTTAAATAAAATCGAATCGGAGAGGAAGCGATCGGCATGAAGATTAACGGGTCGGTGATCCTTGAAATAAATATCCTCAGAGGTTTCGCTTTGAAGAATTATCTTGCCCATTGTTTTTACAACATCCACAGGATGCTCTCCGACAGAAGTCTCGCCACTAAGCATCAAAGCATCTGCACCATCGAGTACGGAATTGGCCACATCGTTTACTTCCGCACGAGTCGGACGGATATTGGTGATCATGCCTTCCATCATCTGGGTAGCAATGATACAGGGTTTTGAAGCTGCAATGCACTTCCTGACGATCATTTTCTGAATCAACGGTACTTTTTCGAGGGGAATTTCTACACCCAAATCGCCACGAGCGACCATGATTCCATCCGCCTCACGGATAATGGCCTCAATATCTTCAAGGGCTTCCGGTTTTTCAATTTTGGCTATTACCCGTGGTGTATTTTTAACGCCTTTCGTAGCCATGATATGCTTTAGCTCGATGATATCGGATGCCGACCTTACGAACGAAAGGGCAACCCAATGAATATTATGGCAAAGTATAAAATCCAAATCCACCAGATCTTTTTCAGAAAGACTGGGAAGTGATATTTTAGTGCTTGGCAGGTTAACCCCCTTGCGTGAACTCAGGACACCACCATGTTCTACGACGGTTTTAACCGTATCCGTGTTATTGGTCTCAATCACACGCAACAAAAGCTTTCCATCGTCGAGTAAAATATCCTCACCAACGCTAACATCCTGTGCAAACTGTGGGTAAGTAATATAGACCTTCTCTAAATTTCCAACACATTTATTCGTAGTCAGAATCAGTTCATGACCATTCTCCAGTAAGATACTATCGTTCTCTATTACGCCTATTCTAATCTTAGGTCCCTGCAAATCAGCTAGTACAGCCACATTCGTGTTTAATTCATTGTTGATTTCCTCAACGACATTTATTGTCTTGGCGTGTTCATCGTGGGTGTCGTGCGACATATTTAAACGACAAACATCAACTCCGGCCTCAATCATCAACTTCAATACATCTTTACTCCTTGAGGCTGGGCCAATGGTGGCTACTATTTTTGTTTTCATCTGTAAAAAAATTAAATTAAACAGCTTGCATGGACCTCCCACGATAGATTTTCAGGGGTGTTAGCGTTTACAAAACATGCTCGGTTCATACAATTATTATGTTGTTTGTTTATGATTTTCAATTCGGCCTAATCCTCAAAATATTTCTGCTCCTGCTTGCCGGATGTTTCAATTTCGTGCAAATGCATTTCCAGGTCAATCAACACCATATTGATGTCTTTGAGTTCATTCGACATCACTTTTTTCGCCAATTGCACATTTGTAATTCCCCTGATCGACGTAATCACCCGTTCTTCGGTCCAATCCGGTGATGGATTTTCATATATAAACAGGTAATCATAATATTTAAACTGTGGAAAAAGCTTTACCCCCTGATTGATACAACTCAGCAGGAAACATTCTTTAAAGTTTTCATTGTGGTTATCCGTATACAAAGGAAAGGGATGTATCTTTTTTTCCTTTTCAAAAAAGGCAGGCAAATCTTCAAGACGTTTCAGGTCTATTCCCAATACCTGGTTCAAATTAAAACCCAACCGATAGTCATTCAGCTGACTACTAATCCCCACGACAAGATAATCATATTGTAGAGCAATATCTAATCTCATCTTTTTTGTAACCATCGATACTTCCGCTAATTTCACGACAAAGTTACAAACAAACTTAAGGTATTCTCAAATAAAGCGAAATTAATTGCTAATTATACCTCATTATCCCCGTTAATCGAATTCCAGGTTTTTTCGGCAGCCCCTTGTTCGGCACCTTTGATCGAAAAATCACACCCTTCACCATACGGAATTTTATCTATCCGCACTTCAACCACATATTGCTTGTTATAGCCGGTCCCTTTTTCTGCAATCACAACAAATTCAATGGCTTTCTTTTCACGTTGCGACCACTCTATCAGTTTACTCTTGAAATTAGTATCCGTATTTTCGAGATCGTCTAAATCAAAATAGAATTTGATGATTTTTCCTATTACTATTTTTTTGGTAAAGTTATAACCTTTATCCAGGTATATGGCGCCGATCAGCGCTTCAAAGGCGTCGCCCTTAATGGAACGGAAATGATTGTTATTTTCGCCGGCAGTTTGAATAAATCCGTCAATGCCTAAGCGATGTGATAATTTATTGAGCTGGACGCGACTCACCATCTTTGACCGCATCTCGGTTAAAAAGCCTTCGTCTTTGTAGGGAAACATCTTATAGAGATATTCCGCAACAATGGCACCGAGGATAGCGTCGCCAAGGTATTCGAGCCGCTCATTGTTGACCTTGTTCCCGTTTTGCGACTGTTGGGCAACAGAGCGATGCCGGAAGGCAAGCTTATATAAAAAAATATTTCCGGGATAATACCCGAAAATATTTTTTATCCCTATCATTAATTGCCGATCTCCGGAGAAATATGCCTTTATAGGCTTTATTCCAATGTGTAGGCTCAAGGGTGATTATTCAACAAATTTCTTGAATACGAGTGAAGCGTTATGACCTCCGAAACCAAAAGTATTACTCAATGCGGCATTAACAGTCCGCTTTTCTGCCTGACCAAATACGATCTTAACATCGGTCGTGATTTCAGGATCATCGGTAAAGTGGTTGATTGTAGGAGGTATGATATCGTTCATTATAGAAAGCACTGTGGCGATACCTTCAATGGCGCCAGCGGCTCCCAATAAATGCCCGGTCATCGATTTTGTTGAGTTAATCGATATTTTAGATGTATGGGGACCAAACAACTTTGAGATAGCCGTTGTTTCGGCTAAATCACCAATTGGAGTGGAAGTACCATGTGTATTGATGTGATCAATATCGGCAAGCGTCAATCCTGCGTCTTCAACTGCAGAACGCATCGACAGAATAGCGCCGACGCCATCCGGATGGGGGGCTGTCATATGGTAAGCATCGGCCGACATACCGCCACCGGCTACTTCGCCATAAATCTTTGCTCCGCGGTTAAGCGCATGCTCGAGCTCCTCAAAAATAAGTACGCCGGAACCTTCGCCAATCACAAAACCATCCCGGTCTTTATCAAAGGGACGAGAAGCCGTGGTGGGATCATCATTGCGTTGTGAAAGCGCGTGAAGGGCATTAAATCCACCCACACCCGGTTCGTTAATCGAGGCTTCGGAACCTCCAACCACAAACATGTCGGCTTTGTTCAAACGGATGTAATTGAGTGCGTCTACCATGGCATTTGACGAAGAAGCACATGCGGATACGGTGCAAAAGTTAGGCCCTCTGAATCCGTACTTTATCGAAATATGACCCGCTGCAATATCAGAGATCATTTTCGGAATAAAAAACGGACTAAATCGGGGTGTACCGTCGCCTTTAACATAAGCTGCAACTTCTTCAAAAAATGTAAGGATACCGCCAATACCGGAGCTGAAAATCACGCCAACCCGGTCTTTATTGATGGTTTCCAGGTTAACACCGGAATCGATGATGGCCTCCTCGGTAGCAGCGATGCCATACTGTGCGTACTGATCGTATTTCCGGGCTTCCTTCCGGTCAAAATATTTTAACGGATCAAAATTTTTAAGCTCACAGGCGATCTGTGTCTTGAATTTTGATGCATCGAATTTCGTAATGGTGTTAGCACCGCTAACCCCATTGACTAATCCGTTCCAATATTCCGGAACGCTATTACCCAATGGAGTTAGCGCGCCTAAACCGGTAACAACTACTCGTCTTACCTTCATTTAATCGCAATTTACTTACTTACTTGCTATTGTTTTCAATGTAAGTGATAGCATCACCTACAGTGCCGATTTTTTCGGCTTGATCATCTGGAATGGCAATATTGAATTCTTTTTCGAATTCCATAATGAGTTCAACTGTATCAAGCGAATCAGCTCCCAGATCGTTAGTGAAACTAGCTTCGGGTGTAACTTCGTTTTCATCAACGCCAAGTTTGTCAACGATGATGTTTTTTACTCTTGTTGCAATGTCAGACATTTTTCTCCTTTTTTAATTCTTCGTGCAAAGAAATGAATTATATCGCTTAAAACCAAAAATTAGAACAAAAAAAATAATATTCAATATTGTATCCGTTTGTCTTACCGCCATTTAGGCTCCGATTCATCTGCAACCA
>JAUZOX010000087.1 GCA_030706265.1 Bacteroidota bacterium
CTGTTGCCGCTGGCACTTGTTATCTTTTCTGGTTCCTCGATTTTAAGCTTCGGCGTATTTCAAAGAATACTCAAACGGTCTCCCCAACAATTTATTAATTACTATATGCTTTTCAGCTTCATGAAAATGATTGTCTTACTTTTTCTGCTGGTAATCATGGCACTCATAATCCGGAGTGAAGCTATGGCACTAATCATATGGTATGGCATTCTTTTTGCAGTTTTCATCCCGGTTGAAACAATCTTTGCGATTAAACTGGCCCGAAAGAAGGATAATACAAATCCATAAATTGTAATTAACCCTTTCCCCCTGTGATTTGACCGGGTTTCTTTTACCATGAATCTGCAGTTTCCATATGAACAAGCCAAATTATAAAGTGTTTAATAAAAGTCTTTAACAGTTAGACAAACAGAAAAATCACAAAAACATGCTTTATATTACCAGAAGAGAAACTTTTAATGCAGCGCACCGGCTTTATAGAGAAGACTATGATGACCAGACGAATCTGGAAATATTTGGCAAATGTTCAAATCCCAATTGGCATGGCCATAACTACATTCTATATGTAACCGTGGCGGGAGAAGTAAATCCCGAAACAGGGTTTATCCTCAATTTAAAAACGCTAAGCCAAATCATACAGGATACAATCATTGCAAAAATTGATCATAAAAACATCAACCTGGAAGTAGATTTTATGAAGGGAAAAATGGCCTCGACCGAAATCCTCACCATCGTGATATGGGAACAGCTTGAAGATGAAATAAAAAAGCTGGGTGCACGTTTGTTTTCTGTTAAACTCTATGAAACCGAAAACAATTTTGTAGAATACAAAGGGGAAAAGACAAACACGACAATTTAACAATACTGACTATGAGCAGCGAAGTAAGTAAGGGAATGATCATTGAGAATTTGATGGACGATTATGTCCAAAGTGATGGATATGAGAAAATTGATTTATTCAATCTTGAAACGGTAAAAAAGCTAAGCTACCATTATAAAGAGATCATAAAATTAATCGGAGAAGATACAGAACGCGAAGGCCTTTTAAAAACGCCCGAACGGGTATCCAAGGCAATGCAGTTTTTCACTCACGGATACGATCTCGACCCCGAAGCGATTCTCTCTTCGGCCATATTTAAGGAAGACTATAAACAAATGGTATTGGTGAAAAACATTGAAATTTATTCACTTTGTGAGCACCATATGGTCCCATTCTTCGGGAAAGCCCATGTTGCCTATATTCCCAATGGATATATTGTTGGCCTCAGCAAAATACCCCGTATCGTTGATGCTTTCGCCCGCCGGTTGCAGGTGCAGGAAAGACTGACCACCCAGATAAAAGACTGCATCCAGAAAACGTTAAAGCCACTTGGAGTTGCCGTTGTGATCGAAGCTCAACACATGTGCATGTCGATGCGGGGCATTCAAAAGCAGAACTCCGTCTCCACCACCAGTGATTTTACCGGGGCCTTCCTCAAAGAACCGACCCGTGCCGAATTTATCAGCCTGATCGGACAGAATTTACACTAATACGCGAATTGGTACATTTTTTGCAACCGCTGTTTCCGACACAAACGTTGACAACGTTGACGGTTTGGTGTCATGTTTAGGGAATTAGCATCACTGTTTTATCAATTCGTATTATCTTTGTCAAACTAAACAATAAATAAAATATCATGGATTATAGTAACTATGATTTCAAATCCAATCTTCAGGTTGGTGAAAAATCCACCACAGTAGCAAGGACCTTTGTTGCCAATGTATTCTCATGGATGTTTCTGGCGCTGGCCATAACGGCCGCTACTTCATGGTACTTTGCCGAATCAGGCATGATCAGGTACCTGTTCAGTAGCACCGGTTTAAATATTTTAGGATGGATTGTCATGTTATCCCCCTTTGGTTTTGTGATTGCATTATCGGCAGGATTCCAAAGATTTTCCGCCTCTACCCTCACCATGCTTTTTGTCATTTATGCTATCGTCATGGGGATGAGCCTGAGTTTCATTCTTTTGGCTTATACCCACGCTTCCATTGCCCTCACCTTTGTTTCAACAGCAGCAATGTTCGGTGTAATGGCGGTTGCAGGTTATACGACCAAGACAGACCTGACCAAGATGGGATCGTTGCTGATTATGGGGGTAATCGGCATTGTCATTGCATCCCTCATCAACATGTTCATGCACAGCGCCCAGATGGATTTCCTCATTAGCATCATCGGGGTTATTATCTTCACGGGACTGACGGCATGGGATGCCCAAAAAATAAAACGGATTGGAGAACAAGCGATGGAAGGCGAAGTAACCCGAAAACTGACTATCCTGGGAGCGCTGACGCTGTATCTTGATTTCATCAATCTCTTTTTATTCTTATTGCGTTTTATGGGTGACCGTAAATAAAAGAATTAAAATTTATCATCTAAATATCAACCAATAAAGAAGTACATGAAAAAGGCATATGTATTTCCGGGGCAAGGCGCGCAATTTATCGGAATGGGCAAAGACCTATACGATAACTCAGACCTTGCCAGGGAAATGTTTGAAAAGGCCAACGACATTCTTGGTTTTCGAATTACAGATTTAATGTTTGCCGGCACTGACGAGGATCTTCGCCAGACCAAAGTCACCCAACCCGCAATTTTCCTTCATTCCGTCATTTTGGCAGCAACAAAAGGAGACGAATTCAAACCCGATATGGTAGCCGGACACTCCCTTGGAGAGTTTTCTGCCCTGGTCGCTTCGAAGGCACTCTCCTTTGAAGACGGATTAAGATTGGTTTATGCCCGTGCCATGGCTATGCAGAAAGCCTGTGAGGCTGAACCATCCACGATGGCAGCCATCATCGGGCTCCCCGATCAGGTTATCGAAGAAACCCTTGGCACTATTACGGATCAGATCGTAGTTCCTGCTAACTACAACAATCCCGGACAGCTGGTCATTTCGGGTTCCTTCAAGGGAATTGAAATAGCCTGTGAGAAGCTGAAGGCTGCAGGCGCCAAGCGGGCATTGCCATTAAAGGTTGGCGGTGCATTCCACAGCCCGCTGATGGAACCTGCCAGAATAGAGCTGGCCGACGCAATTGAAAGCACTCCTTTCAAGACTCCCGTTTGCCCGATTTATCAAAATGTTAATGCAAAGGCTGTTACTGCTCCCGAAGTGATCAAACAAAACCTGATCGCCCAATTGACCTCACCGGTTCGCTGGACACAGATTGTTCAGAATATGGTCGGCGATGGAGCTACTACCTTTATTGAAGTCGGCCCCGGAAGCGTTCTTCAGGGGTTGGTCAAAAAAATAGCTCCAGCCGTTGAAACGATGGGAGCTTAATTTGATATTTCTAATAGAGAAAAGTAATTGCTCAATTTTTTTTAAAAGCCGCCTCGTTATGATGGCGGCTTTTTTATTTTAAACTGGACGAAATGAGGTGCTTATAAAGGATCAGCTTGAAAAGTTGAAGGCACAGGCAGTGCAAAAAACTCCCGTTTTCAATCCATCCCACAAAAGCCTCGAATCAGTATGAAAAAATTCTACAAAAGCAGCGGAGCTTCTGTGACCAGAGTCATTGAATATGTTTGGTTAATACACTAGTGTGTAATGGCTAATAATCTGACATGCAGTTATTTTTCAGCTCATTACTCAACTGAAGACTGCAACTGCATTTCTGCCTGGCATATTTTTTGCACTCTTCTGAGTATACTTTTTATCCCATTTTTTGCACCGCCCAATGCAATCATGCAGGCAAGAAAAAAGCAAGCTTAAAAAGTATCCGAAATGGATGGTAAAAGAGTGGTAAAATTTAGGTTTAAAGGATACTTTATGGATACTTAATGGATACTTGAAGGATACTTTATGGATACTCTTAGAATATCTTTAAAGTATTTTTCAACTATGGATCAATTTTTTTTCAATTATCCGGATTACCTTCTGCATATGATAAGGGTAGGTACAGCTTTCCAGATGGGTGTAATTTTTCTATGATTCTTTTAAAACAGATCCCTTCCCCCAATCAATCAACCAATTTCATAAAAGGCGATTTGTTTCGGACATAAAGATAATCTCTTTTTTTATGTTTATGACCGGATGCCCGCGAATTATTTAAAGAATGCTCTGTTTTTCAAGCTTCACCTGAAAGTGGGGGGGGTAAAGAATAAGGGATTTTTCTTTGCACCGTCATGGAAAACTACAGCGAAGAAGCCCGGAACATGCTAAACCTTGTCTTGGCTAAAAGGCATTTTAAGTTTCCGGCAGGCGCTTAAAATAGTCAGAGAAGAGCGTAGCCTTGCGGGATCGCTGCAAACTTATTCACCCCCATAAACCCCTTCTTAATGAATTCTTTTTCTTTGTAGCTGACATGGTAGGGCCTTCTATAAATAAAGGGAATGTTGGCACGAAAATGAAATAAAAAAAGAAGGGATACAATATGTTGCATCCCTTCTTTTTTTATCTTGAAACATACTGTTTTTCGTAATAAAGCTGATAACTGCCTGACGTAACATCATCCAGCCATTCCTGGTTTTCGAGATACCAGTCGATGGTCTTCTCAAATCCTTCATCAAAACGGATGGAGGGTTCCCATCCCAGCTCAGCCTTGATTTTACTTGCATCGATAGCATAACGCAAGTCGTGTCCGGCCCTGTCTTTCACATATGTAATGAGTTTTGCCGACGTTCCGGGCTCGCGATTTAGCTTGCGGTCCATGATCTCGCAAAGTTTTTTAATCAAATCGATATTCCGCCATTCATTGTTTCCGCCGATATTGTAAGTCTCACCGGTTACACCCTTATGGAAGATCAGGTCAATGGCACGGGCATGATCGACGACATACAACCAATCCCGGATGTTTTCCCCTTTCCCGTATACCGGAAGCGGTTTGCCATGCCTGATATTATTGATGCACAGTGGTATCAATTTCTCCGGGAACTGGTAACCTCCATAGTTATTTGAACAATTTGAAACGACAGCAGGCAAGCCATAAGTATGAAAATAAGCCCTCACAAGGTGATCGGAACTTGCCTTGGAAGCCGAATAGGGACTTCGGGGATCGTAGGCGGTAGTTTCAACAAACTTTCCTTCCTCCCCAAGTGATCCGTAAACTTCATCGGTTGAAATATGATAAAACCGCTTTCCTTCAAATGAATCCTTCCAGGCATTACGGGCCGCATTCAGCAAATTGACCGTACCTACAATATTGGTCATGATAAATTCCATCGGGTTTGAAATGGACCGGTCTACATGACTCTCGGCTGCAAGGTGTATCACCCCATCAATTTTATGGGCCGCAAACAGCTGATTCAGGGCAACGGCATCGGTTATATCCGCTTTTACAAAAGTATAATTCGGAGCCTTTTCTATATCCTTCAGATTGGCAAGGTTCCCGGCATAGGTCAGTTTATCAAGGTTAATGATCTTGTATCCGGGATATTTATTTACAAACAAACGAACCAGGTGAGAGCCGATAAATCCTGCACCCCCGGTTATAAGAATTGTTTTCTCGAAATGATCCATTGTTGTTTTTTTTGATGAGTAAAGATAGAAAAACTATCGCCCGTTTCGATGAAACGGGCGATATCATTTTCAGGCATTCATATTGTTTTGTTAAGCCTTACCCGCCAGATGCTTTTCCCAAATCCAGGCTGTCCGCATCATCTCATCCAATCCGATTTCGGCTTTCCATCCGAGCTCTTCGTTGGCAAAAGAAGTATCGGCCCAGACCTTTTCTATATCACCCGGACGACGGGCGACAATCTTATAATTGAGCTTGACATTATTGATGCGTTCAAATGCCTCTATAACCTGAAGGACTGAATATCCATTACCGGTACCCAGGTTAAATATCTCCATTTTCTTCTTATTCTTCTCACCTGCCAGCCTGTTGATTGCAACAACATGTGCCTTGGCAAGATCGACAACATGAAGATAATCGCGAACGGCGGTTCCGTCGGGGGTATCGTAATCATCTCCGAAGACACTCAGACATTCGCGTTTTCCAATTGCTGTTTGTGTGATAAAAGGAATCAAATTATTGGGAACCCCAAGTGGCAATTCTCCAATCAATGCGGACGCATGAGCACCAATTGGGTTAAAGTAACGCAGGGCTATTGCATTTATAGCGGTTGCATTCGACGTAAATTCAATGATCTCTTCACACATCTGCTTGGTGTTGCCATAAGGCGACCAGGCTTTTTTTATGGGAGCGCTTTCGGTAACGGGTAATACATCGGGCTGGCCGTAAACAGTACAGGATGAAGAAAATACAAGATTCCGGATTTCATATTTCTTCATGTTATCCATGATATTGATCAGCGACTGGATGTTATTCCGGTAATATGACAGCGGCTTTTGCATTGATTCGCCAACTGCTTTAAATGCAGCAAAATGAACAATGCCGGCCAGATCATGATGCCGCGAAAAGAAATCAGCCGTTAAAGCTTCGCTCGACAGATCGAAGTTTTCAAAATAGGGTTTCGTGCCGGTTATTTTAGCAATATTGTCGAGTACCTCTATATTTGAATTAGAGAGATTGTCAACGATGAGAACTTCAAATCCTTTTTGCTGGAGTTCGACAACAGTGTGTGATCCGATATATCCGGTACCACCTGTAACGAGTACTTTCTTCATTTTTAACACGTTTTTATTTTTTCTCCGGTCTATTCAGGCTATGGAATCAGAGACATTAATATTAAATAAGTCGGGCTATAATTTAGTGACTATGCCATCTTTCAACAGATACTTTTCATGACTTTCAGGACAAACCGCAATGCCATCCTTGTCGAATTTAAGCTTATGACCATATTCGCTCATCCATCCGGTCTGTCGTGCCGGATTGCCTATTACCAGGGCGTATGCCGGTACATGCTTCGTTACAACAGCTCCGGCACCAATAAAGGCGTACCTTCCGATATCATGGCCACATACGATGGTTGCATTGGCGCCAATCGTCGCCCCCTTTTTTACAATCGTCCGTGCATACTGATCTTTGCGGTTGATTGCACTTCGGGGATTGATCACATTGGTAAACACCATCGAAGGGCCGAGAAAAACGTCATCTTCACAAATTACTCCGGTATAAATAGAAACATTGTTTTGCACTTTCACGTTATTACCCAGCACAACTCCGGGAGAGACGACCACATTCTGGCCTATGTTGCAATTGTTCCCTATCACGCAATTATTCATGATGTGCGAGAAATGCCAAATCTTGGTACCGTTTCCAATGATGCATCCCTCGTCTATAACGGCGGTTTCATGAACGAAATATTCCTTTTCCAATTTCAGTAATTTTTAGATAATCCCTACGCTATCAGGTTCTGATAAAACGATTACCGGTTTACAAATTCGAGCACCGACGAGGTGATCAGTTCAAGCTGCTCCTGATCGAGTTCGGTGTGCATCGGCAGGGAAACAACGTTTTTGCATAAGTGCTCTGTAACCGGAAAATCACCTTCTTTGTACCTGGGATCCAAATAAGCCTTTTGCATGTGCAAGGGTACCGGATAATAGATCATGGCAGGAATATTTTTCGAATTCAGGTGTGCAATCAATCCGGCACGGTCCACGCCATTAAGGACCAAGGTATATTGGTGAAAGACGTGAGTCGAATTTTTAAAACGAACAGGGGTTTTTAATTTGGGATTGTTGGCAAAGGCCTTGTCGTAATATGCAGCAGCCTGATTCCGTTTTGCGGCGTATTCGTTGAGGTATTTCAGTTTAACCTTTAAAATAGCAGCCTGTATACTGTCGAGCCTTGAATTAACACCGATAAAATCATGATAATAACGAACGGTCATGCCATGGTTTACAACTACGCGCAGTTGTTTTGCCAGATCGTCATCGTTCGTAAAGATGGCCCCACCGTCGCCGTAGCAACCCAGATTCTTTGAAGGAAAGAAGGATGTGCAGCCTGTATTGCCAATGGTGCCTGCTTTTTTAGTCGTGCCGTCTTTAAAAATATATTCAGCCCCAATTGCCTGGCAGGCATCTTCAATGACAAAGAGGTTATGCTTTTTGGCGAGGTCCATGATAGCGTCCATATCGGCACACTGACCGAACAAATGAACGGGGACAACTGCCTTCGTCTTAGGTGTGATAGCCCGTTCAATTGCCTTGGGGGCGATGTTAAAAGTTTCAGGATCGACATCGACAACAACAGGGGTATAACCAAGCAATGCGATTACCTCCGCAGAAGCAATAAATGTAAACGAGGTGGTAATAACCTCGTCACCCGGTTTTAATCCCAATGCCATCATCGAAACCTGTAAGGCATCCGTCCCGTTTCCGCAAGGGATCACATGCTTAACACCCAGGAAGGCTTCCAGATCTTTTTGAAATTGTTGTACTGCTGGTCCGTTTATAAATGCGGTAGAATCTATTACTTCATGGATGGCTGTATCAATTTCACCTTTAATATTCTCATATTGACTTTTAAGGTCAACCATATTTATTTTCTTCATATATAAATAATTTTTATTAAATCGATCATATGGAATTCGCATTAAAGATTTTCATCGGTGTCAATGTTTTCAACCTTTTCAGGTTGATTAACTCAAGGCCTTGAAAGATTAATGACTATATTAATACCTTGCAAAGATAGCGATTATTCATTATTTCTGCCCTATGCTGTTATTCTGTTCACAATATAAATATTTAAAAAAATCGACCTACTTTTACCTTTTAAAATAACCCTATCAATCCATCATCGGCTAACACATTCATCTGATGAGTTTAATCTATGATA
>JAUZOX010000088.1 GCA_030706265.1 Bacteroidota bacterium
CTGCATGTTCATTAATTTAATGGCATTGTAAGAGGGTTTAGGTACCAAATCATTGGTAACCGTCCCAAAATTTTGTTCCCAATCGTTTGGATCGGTACCGTCATTTTTCCAGTCGTACCAGGTGGAAACCGGAATGCCTGCAAGCAGATTTGACAATTGCATCCTGACGATGAATGCAGCCTGGGTTTCCAACGGGAGGGCTTTCAATGCTGTTGAATATCCCCATTCGCTGCTGATGATGGGCATGTTCTTTTTGGTTTGGGGGGCATAAGTTCCGACCAGCGCACGCAACTTCTGATAATCGGCTACTGCAGTTTCAGGCGATTTGGAATAGTTACGATATGGATGAATACTTACGGCATCCAGATATTCGAGTACACCCGATGAGAAAAAGGATTCAAGATATGGCCAGGGCAGCTCAGAGGAAGCCGGCCCGATAATGGTGGCTTCCGGTACAGCGGCTTTAACGGCTTTACAGGTGGCCAATGCAAGGGCGGTATATTGCTTGACGTCCGGCTTGGGTTTCCAGAAACTGATATTCGGTTCATTCCAAATTTCCCAGACGATGTTTTTGCCTTTAAAATGCGCTGCTGCGGCTGCCGACCATCGGGCAAAAGCTGCAACACTCTCATCGTGTTGTGGCGAAGAGACTGCCTTTTGTTCCTTGCCGTTTAAAGGATTCTTAGAAACCGATGTTTCCTCATAAAGCGAATTGGAGTAATCGAGAATATACAGGCCACCCAAACCACGCTTTTCAAGATTTGCGGTTAATTCATCAAACGCTTTCCAGTTGTACTCCCCTTTTTGTCTTTCAATACCCTGCCATCCAAAATCGATCCTTACGAACTTAAACCCGGCAGCGGCGATCATATCCAGATCTTGTTCATGTCCGGTCACAAAATGGATGTTTACACCGGCACAGATCCGGTGAGAGGACCAGTTCAAAAACGGATTTCCGCCCTTTGAAAAGACAAATGTTTCATTATCCGTTCTCGTTGCCAATCCTTTCGATGCAGATTGCTGCGCATTTCCCCAAAAAGGAGATGCCGACAAGCATAAAGTACAGCAACTTAAAATCAAGACAAAAAGTAAAATTTGTTTCATGCTATCTTCTATTTTACGTGAAGTTTTTATTGTATAGTTTCATTGAATTAAACAAAGGAGCTATGTGGTTTCTGTATCTCGGTAGAAACAACATTTTCGACGACATCCCGGATATTTCAGCGAACAAAGTTACACATCGCAAAAATATAGCATCGCAATTAAATATATGATCAGTTTTGAATTAAAATCAACCTGCAATACCTTTTTCAGACTGATCCCGAATTCGTCGAAAAAATTGAAGACAGCGTCATCCTGTTTTAGTCGATAGTTGAAGAAACTTCTATTTTCAAGCCATCCCCAATGATCCCCAACTCGGTATGGAAAAATTCCACAAAAGCAGCAGAGCTTCTGCAACTAGAGTCATTGAAGATGTTTTGATGACGCGCTTTTCCTGAACGGCTATCAATCCGACAAACAGTTGATATTGGGTCATTTGTGCCAGCTGCAGACCGCAACTACATTTCTGACTGGCATATTTTTTGCGCTGTTCTGAGTATGCTTTCCTGTTCTATTTTTTGCCTCACCCAAACCAATCATGAAGGCAAGAAAAAAGCAAGCTTAAAAAGTATCCGAAATGGAAGGTAAAAGAGTGGTAAAATTTAGGTTTAAAGGATACTTAATGGATACTTAATGGATACTTAATGGATACCCTTAGAGTATCTATAAAGTATTTTTCTACTATGCATCAGTTTTTTTTCAATTATTCAAATTAACTGCTGTGTAGGGTAATATTAGAAACATGTTTTCTGAGGGGTGGAATTTTTCTGCAATTCTTTTAAAAAAAATCCCCTTCTCACAATCACTATACAAACTTACATCATAATTTGATTCATACACACACCGAATAAAAATCAAGACCGGTGCCAAAGACATTGTTTAATTCGAAACCGAAGTTCAAGGTGTCTCTTGCGGGGGGAGAAGACCGGAATCAAAGTGAAAAGCCAACTACCGGTTACCGGTAAGTTGGCTTTTTCAGGTACCCGAAGCGGGACTTGAACCCGCACGATCGCAATGATCAAAGGATTTTAAGTCCTTCGTGTCTACCATTCCACCACTCGGGCAGTTCTTTTATGTCAAAAAAACCCCGCTTTATTGCGAGGCTTCATTCATTCTTTATGAGCGAAAGACGAGACTCGAACTCGCGACCCTAACCTTGGCAAGGTTATGCTCTACCAACTGAGCTACTTTCGCATTATTACGGCTGTTGTTGAAATTCAACGATGCAAAGATAAGAACTTTTTTATTTTCACAAGGCATTCCCTGAAAAAAATCATGTCTTTAATAATTTTTTTATCCCATTCAGTTTCATCAATGCCTCAACAGGAGTCAAAGTATCGATGTCGATGCTGATGATTTCATCTTTAATTTGCTCGAGCAGAGGATCGTTAAGTTGAATAAAGCTTAATTGATACCCGCCGTTATCATCAGCCCGTTTCTTGCCGTTAATCTTTTTCTTTCCCAAAATTCCGTCATCGCTGTGGTTTTGTTCGAGCTGTGACAGCACCAGATTTGCCCTTTCGAGCACACTTTGCGGCATACCGGCCATGCGTGCCACGTGGATTCCAAAACTATGCTCACTTCCTCCGGGCAAAAGCTTGCGCAAAAAGATCACTTTATTTCCCACCTCTTTTACCGAGACATGATAATTTTTAATCCGCTTCATCGTCGTGGCCATCTGGTTAAGCTCGTGATAATGGGTGGCAAACAATACTTTGGGATTGAAGAGAGGATGATTGTGCAGGAACTCGGCAATAGCCCACGCTATGGAGATGCCGTCATAAGTACTGGTTCCCCTTCCGATCTCGTCCAGCAAAATCAGGCTTCGGGTTGAGATGTTGTTCAGGATACTGGCAGTTTCATTCATCTCGACCATAAAGGTAGACTCACCCGATGAAATGTTGTCAGAGGCGCCGACACGGGTAAACACTTTATCAATGATTCCAAACTCGGCTTCATCGGCAGGAACGTAACACCCCATCTGGGCCATTAATACGATCAGGGCTGTTTGCCTTAGTAAGGCCGATTTACCCGACATGTTTGGACCGGTTATGATCATGATCTGCTGATCCTTATCATCCAGTATGACATCATTGCCGATATATTTCTCGCCCGGGGGCATATGTTGTTCGATGACAGGATGCCTGCCATTTTTGATATTCAAAAGATAAGAATCGTTGATCGTTGGCCTGACGTAATGGTTGCGAAGAGAAACGGTAGCAAACGAAAGCAGACAGTCCAAACGTGCAATGAGGGAGGCATCAAGTTGCACTGGCTCAATATATCCGGATACTTTTGAAACCACCTCGTTATACAATTGATTTTCAATCGTCATGATCTTTTCCTCGGCACCCAGAATGGCCTCTTCATAGCGCTTCAATTCTTCGGTAATATAACGCTCCGCATTGACGAGGGTTTGTTTCCGTTCCCATTCTTCAGGGACTTTATCCTTATGAGAGTTGGTAACTTCAAGGTAATAGCCAAAGACATTGTTGTAACCGATTTTGAGGGATGAAATACCGGTCCGGTCAACTTCCCTTTGCAGCATTTGCTGCAAATAGTCTTTTCCGGAATAGGCCATTTTTCTGAGTTCATCCAGTTCGGTCGAAATGCCTTCAGCAATGACGTGGCCCTTGTTTACTTGTACCGGAGGATCTTCCTGAATGTATTTTTCGATCAGTTCACACATGATCGGACATGGGTTCAATTGCCCCGCCAACAATTTCAACGCCGTATTGCCACTGGACAAACAAATTGCACGGATGGGTTCTGTCGCACGCAAGGCACGGCTCAATTGCAAAATCTCCCTCGGATTGATTCTCCCGGTAGCGGTTTTGGATATCAGCCGTTCCATATCGCCGATGAGCCTGATCTGCTGACCCAGCTTTTCAATCACTTCCGGATTATCGAAAAGGTAGTTGACCGCATCAAGCCGCTCGTCAACTTTTTTCCGGTCTTTTAATGGAAGCAGCACCCATCGCTTCATTAAGCGGGAACCCATCGGAGAAATCGTAACATCGATAACCTCGAGAAGTGTGGCTGCATTATCATTGGGCGAACTGATCAGTTCAAGATTCCGGATGGTAAATTTATCAAGCCAAACGAAATTGTCTTCTTCGATCCTGGATACTTTGCAGATATGCTGAACCCGGTCGTGTTGGGTCTCGGCCAGGTAATGCAGTGCCGCCCCTCCTGCTATGACCCCCTGATTTAAATCTTCAATGCCAAATCCCTTGAGGGTCGTCGTTGAAAACTGGCGTGTCAACAAGTCAAATGCAAAATCGTAAGTGAAGACCCAATCATCAAAGGTACTCATGTAAAACTTTTCTCCGAACAGTTCGGTAAACTCTCTCCGTTTGGAACGCTGAACCACAACTTCGTTCGGGCGATAAGTCTGAAGCAATTTATCAATATAATCATTGGATCCCTGGGCGATATAGAACTCCCCGGTAGAAATATCCAGAAACGAAATCCCTGAAATCTTGGCATCGAGATGCACACTGGCCAGGAAATTATTCTCCTTGTTCTCTAAAATTTTATCATTGTAAGATACTCCGGGTGTCACCAACTCGGTGACGCCACGCTTTACAATGGATTTGGCCAATTTAGGATCTTCCAGCTGGTCACAAATTGCCACCCTGTAACCCGACTTCACCAGTTTTGGCAAATAAGTATCGATGGCATGATGCGGGAAACCGGCTAATTCAATCGATGAGGCAGCGCCATTGGCTCGTTTGGTTAAAACAATTCCCAATATTGACGAGGCCTTTACGGCATCCTCGCCAAAGGTCTCATAAAAATCTCCCACCCGGAAAAGCAACAACGCATCAGGATATTTTGCTTTGATGGCATTGTATTGTTTCATCAAAGGTGTTTCTGCTATATCTTTTGTCTTCGCCAACGCAACATTATTTAGATTTGACAAATTTAATTTATTTGCAGGAATGTGCCTATTATTCCTTCCTTTTTATCTTTGCATACGATTAAGATAATTATATATAATGCGAAAGTTAAAAAATAGTGAACTCGACAGACTGACAGTGGATGAATTCAAAAAGGCAGACAAATTTCCGATCGTCATTGTTCTTGATAATATCCGCAGTCAAAACAATATCGGTTCTGCATTCAGAACCGGAGACGCATTTAGAATTGAAAGTTTGTACTTGTGTGGTATAACCGCAACACCACCTCACAGGGAAATCCATAAGACAGCACTTGGAGCCGAAAACACGGTGGAATGGAAATATTTTGACCATACTGCAGATGCCATTAACCAGCTAAGAGAAAAAGGATATAAAATTGTAACGGTCGAACAGGCAGCTCAAAGCACTAAATTAAATGATTTTAAGCCTCCTGTTTCTGAAAAACTGGCATTGGTTTTTGGAAATGAGGTAGAGGGTGTCGATGATTCGATCATGGAAATGGCAGATTATTGTGTAGAAATTCCACAATTCGGAACCAAACATTCGTTAAACATCACCGTATCGCTTGGCATTGTAGTGTGGCACATTGCCTCCCAAACATTTATGCCACTCATTTCAAGATAATTACAACCAGCCATTCGTTTCACTTATCGGACTAATTGGCCTATATCAATGATGATTATCTTCAATGAAGCTGATTATTTGCCAATAATTTAAACAAATAAATTCAAAATCCGTTACACAATTAATATAGCATAATAATAATCACTCATTATACTTGTTTTTTAATAATAATTCATGTAGATTTACTGACTGAAATACAATTTAGTATTATTGAATAATATTTAATATAAAATAATTATTGGAGAAATTATTTTTCATAATTTTGCATTGTAAAAACAGCTTAAATATTCACGTATGAAAAAAACTTTCCTTTTGGTTGTCTTAGCCCTTATTACAGGGCTGGCTTCATTTGCTCAAGACAAAGCTCCAGGCACTAGTAAAAGTAATGATTTTGACCCTTATTGGTATGTTAATCTAAATGCTGGAAGAAGTTTTCTCGTTGGCGACCTAAAGACCACTCCTTTAGATTTTGCCAAGCTTGGTAAGCAAACCGGATTTATTGGTGGTTTCTTTGCAGGCCGGCAATTTACATCTATATTTGGACTAAGAGGTATTGTTAACGGGGGTACTTATAAAAGCCGTCTTGATAGATCAGCCAATTTATACAAAGAAAAAACACATGATTTTGGTTACTATCTGGAACCAACCTTAGACATCACAAACCTGATCAAGTACAATGCAGATAGAAAATTAAACCTCTACGGTTTCACCGGGGTAGGATTTAATAATTTCTATGTTGATCTGACAAATAATACTGGTTCGACGCCAGTTACCACAACAGTATTTAAGTCGGGTAAAGGTTCATCAAATTGGACAACCGCCACTACTCTTCCTTATGGGTTAGGCACAAAATATAAATTCAACGAAAACTGGGGCATCAACCTGGAAGCAACCAACTATTATGCATTCAATAAAACCGATGGCGATAAAATAGATGGTTTAATAATGGGCAGCCACAGAGATTGGGTTGACTATATTACATTGGGTGTTAATTATGACTTTGTCAGCACTACCAATCTAAAAAAGATGGCTGCCAACTATGGTCAGATTAAATACGAGGTAACTCCCAACCCACTTGAAATGCATGGTGATTCTGTAGTTGTTACCGTAAAAGGAACCGTTCCTGAAAAATATTTTGAAAAGAAAGCTGCTATTTTGATCGCTCCAGCTGTAAAATACAATGGCGGGGAATACAAACTTAATCCTGTTACACTGAAGGGTGAAGACGTTAATGGTCCCGGTGTTGCAATTCCTTACAAAACAGGTGGAACTTTCAAATTCCAACAGACCATTCCTTATGTTCAAGGCATGTCTGCTTCAGATCTGGATGTTAATCCTACTATCTACAAACCGGCTACCGGAACTGTTGATCCAAAAGCAACTGCTGAACAAATTCATGCCGCCAATAAGTTTATTGATGTTCCAACCCAAAAGATTGCTGACGGTGTCATCATTACTCCTTCATTGATTATCCATGATGAAGATTTATTAACGGCTGCTGATAAACTCGTCAAGGAAAAAATCGATTCAAAAGAAGCCTTAATCTATTTCAAGATAAGTAAATCCGACCTGGATTGGAAACTTCCTTTCAACAAGAAGAACAAAGCCGCATTAGCCGAACTGAATGACTTCATCAATAAGGGATGGCAGATCAAGAGCGTCGATGTTGATGGTTATGCTTCTCCTGATGGTGAAGAATCTTTCAACCAGGGACTGTCTGCTAAACGTGCCGTTACAGGTAAAGGATATGTTGTTGATCTGTTCAAGAAATGGGCAGCAAGCAAAAATGCCACCGATTTCCAGAAGAGCCTTTCAGGGGTGATGGTTAATACCGCTTCTCACGGAGAAGATTGGGATGGCTTTATGCAATCTGTACAGGCTTCCAACATGAAAGAAAAGAGTGCTATCCTGAATATCGTGAACTCACAATCTGATTTTGACAAACGCAATCATGAAATACGCAACATGTCACGCGTATTCAAATACCTGGCCAATGACATCTTACCTCCCCTTCGTCGTGCAGTTATCAAGGTAAACAGTTACGAGCCAGTTAAAACAGATGATCAATACCTCAGTACTGCAACCAATAATCCTGAAACCTTAAATGTTGAAGAATTGCTTTACAGCGCAACATTGACCAAGGATAGCAAAGCACAACTTGCAATTTATAAAGCTGCCATGAATCAGAATAAAGATGACTGGAGAGCCTTTAACAATGCAGCAGTGATTGAATTGAACAATGGCAATGTCAACCAGGCCGGTTCTTATTTGAATTCCGCCAATTCTCTTGCTCCAAATAATGCTATCGTGCTGAATAACCTTGGAGCCGTCGAAGCTCGCAAAGGCAATATCAACGCCTCACTTGATTTGTTCAAAAAAGCTCAGGGCTTGGGTGCCAACGAAACGTATAACGCAGGTATTCCTTTGATCTCAAAGGCCAAATATCCTGAAGCAGTTAGTGCATTAAGCGCCAAGAAATGCAATCACAACCTCGGTCTGGCACAGATGCTTTCGGGTAATTCGCAGGCAGCAATCGTTACACTGAAATGTGCACCTGCTTCTGCTGACACCTATTACCTGTTGGCAATTGCTGCAGCCCGCACCAATGATAACACAATGCTTTGGGACAACCTTTCAAAGGCTGTTAAACTGAACAGTTCCTTAAAAGCTAAAGCAGCCAATGACCGTGAATTCATTCGCTACTTTAACGTTCCTGAATTCCAGGCAATCGTGAAATAAAAACACTAATCCCAATAATGATTAAATACCCCGTGCCTTCGACACGGGGTATTTTTTTTCCCTATACAACAGGTTTAAAACGGAATAATCTGATTGGCTGGAATGCAATGATTCAGGAATAACAGGGTATTCTTTTTTCACCGTCGGTCATCTGAAAGAATCCAGCAGCATGATCGAAAATCACAAACACCAAAGAACAGAGCATTTATGCGAGCTGTATACGACCGGTTCAATAAAATTATTCACCGATGAAACGAGCATGATCGAAGATCACAAAC
>JAUZOX010000089.1 GCA_030706265.1 Bacteroidota bacterium
AGTTCCCCCGCTTCCACTCACACTGCCTCCAATTCTGAGTTTACTGGATCCGCCATCGAGGGTTCCGGCGGTACTGGTCCAGTTTCCGGTAAAAGTGTGGGTCAGAGAAGTGCCAAGGTTGAGGGTTCCACCGGAGCCATTTAGGATCAATCCATTCCCATTTACATTTCCGGTAAAGGTGGCGGTTCCCCCTGTTTTAGTCATCGAGACACTTCCTGTTGTGGTAAATCCGGCAATACTTTGGGATGATGCCGTATTGGTAATGATAACCGAAGAAGTTCCTGCATTAAAAGTTCCATTATTGATAAAATCACCACCAAAGGTTAGCTGATAGTTTCCGGTTTTCAAGGTTGATCCGGAATTAACTGTCAACGGCACATTGATATCCAACACTTTGGCTGCATTCATAGTGATAGCGCCGGAATTTATAATTATTACTCCACCTGTAGCTGAAAAAGTTGAGGTCCATTCAGGTCCTGCATTACGTGCAGTTGACGTATTGTATTGCAAAGTTGCACTGGTTCCATAGGTTGGTGCGGCAGAAGCCGTAGCGGTTCCTTCCATCGAAAGAATTCCGTTAACCGTAACTCCTGTAGTCGTTTTGCTGCCGGATCCGGAGAGTGTCAGGTTGTTGTAGGTGACACCGGCACAGGTTTGGAGTGCTGAGGCATACCATTCCACAGTTCCAGTAGAAGCAGTAAAAGTTCCCCCGCTTCCACTCACACTGCCTCCAATTCTGAGTTTACTGGATCCGCCATCGAGGGTTCCGGCGGTACTGGTCCAGTTTCCGGTAAAAGTGTGAGTCAAAGAAGTGCCGAGGTTAAGGGTTCCACCGGAGCCATTTATGGTCAATCCATTGCCATTTACATTTCCTGTAAAGGTTGCGGTTCCCGATGATTTAGTCATCGATACAATTCCTGTAGTGGTAAATCCGGCAATACTTTGGGATGATGCCGTATTGGTAATGATAACCGGGGAACTTCCTGCATTAAAAGTTCCATTATTGATAAAATTACCACCAAAGGTTAGCTGATTGTTTACGGTATTCAAGGTTGATCCGGAATTAACTGTCAAAGGCACATTGATATCCAGCACTTTGGCTGCATTCATAGTGATAGCGCCGGAATTTTTAATTATTACTCCACCTGAACCTGAGAAGGTTGAAGGCCATTCTGCTCCTGAAGTCAGGGCATATGTTGTATTATATTGTAAAGTAGCATTACTTCCAAAAGTAGGTGCCGTTGAGGCTATTGCTGTAGCATTTCCTTCCATCGATAGTATTCCATTAACCGTAACACCTGTAGTCGTTTTCAGGCCGGAACCGGAGAGCGTCAGGTTATTGTAAGTGTACGGGCAACAGCTTTGTGCTCCATTTAAAAAATACTCAACGGTACCGGTGCCCACTAAAAAAGCACCCAAATTAACATTCGATGTTCCGATCCTTAAAAGACCTGAACTTCCATCAAAGGTACCGTTATTGTTAAGATTGCCATTTAAAGTCAGGGTATTAGAAGAAAGAGACAATTTTGCACCACTTTTGATTGTAAGTGGTGCTGTGGCATTGAGCGTTTCGGCACCATTCAGCGTGATGATACCGATACTGTCTATAACGACCCCACCCGATGCAACAAATGGATTTATCCATTCAACTCCGGGACTGCGAGCAATTGACGTATTGTATTGCAAGGTAGCATTGGAGCCATAGGTTGGTGCCACAGATGCTGTGGCGGTTCTTTCCATCGAAAGAACTTCGTTTACCGTAACTCCTGTAGTTATTTTTGTATTATTAACACCAGAGCCAGAGAGTGTTAAATTATTATAAATGAAATTACCAACTGTCTGATTCCCTGATGCATTATAAATGACGGTACATCCGGCTGATAAAGTCAGGGTACCTGTTGATTTTGTTAGAAATGCTCCACCTAATATCAGTGTACCGGCTCCTGAAAAGGCAAAAGTTGCACTACCCGTACTGTTAACTTGTGTAACATCCCCTGTGACTGTAACGGTACCGGTGGAAATCGTAATTTGATGCCTAACCCCCCCTCCACCACTTGTAAATGCAATACTACCTGCAGTTAATTTACCGGCACCGACAGCCAGGATATTTGAGCCACTTCCTGATCTTGGAATGGTAATCGCACCTGAGACGTTCAGCGTGAACGTGAAGCTTATGGTCAAAGTTGTGGCAGATGCTGTGGTGAAAGTAAGGGATGCACAAGCCGCATTGGCTGTAACTATTACGTTATGACCTCCTTCAATTGTCACATCATCACCGGCTACGGGACAACTGGTCGCGGCTGGTCCTCCCGAAGTATTGGACCAGGTAGAATTTGAATTCCAGTTACCAGTACCGGTTACAATCGAATAATACTTGGTTCCTTTAGCGGAAATGGAAACTGCGATCAGCCCTATCATCAATGCCAGTGTCCTGAATGTTCTAATGATTTCCATGGTATTCAATATTTTCTATCTATTCACAATCTATCTGTTTGTGTTATAACAGGAGTCACGCAAAGCGTCTGTTCCCTGAAATTATGTTTTCAATTATCACGGATTCGGAGGTGTATTCGCGATGTCTTTTTTTGATTTAAAGGTGATGATCTTGCGGTTGCCACCGGTGTAAATCCTGATGGAAGCGGATCGCCATCCGTTTGCTTTAATATACGAGAGGAACTTCTGCGCTTCTTCCATGCTCATGAATGTACCAGTAGTATAATGATATACATTATTTGCATCCAATGTCTCCATGATCTTGATGCCGGGTATGAGGTTGAAAAGCTGCAGGAATATCTCCTTGGCGACGACGCGGGAATGGTTTGAAAATAACCGGATTTCATACAGGATCGTACCCGGGAGCCTGACAATCGTATCCGTGATGACCATATCGATGAAGGCCGATTGAAGTGCATAGGTGGCCAGCATCTTTGGTTCGATAGCAGGGATGCTATCCCTGAATGACAGAATAGGATTCGCGATCTTTTGAAGAGTGGGAACTTCTTTGTTTGTATTTAATTTGCCTTGTAGGGATATATTGTTTATCGGTGATCTGTAGAACCCTATATCCGGCAGACTTGTCGTATCGGTGATCTGCAATGGTTGTGACGGTATCCGGGAAGCAGTGTCATTAGGCTTGGGAATATCCAGCGCCATCTGGATATTGAGTCCCGATTGCAATATGAAGTCAACATTGGAGACGATATCGCCTTCTTTGATTTTCTTTTCTTTGAAATCCTTATAGGAAGGATCAGCAGTCAAAAAGAGGTCGGTTAGCCGGGCGGAATCAACGCGGGCAACATATTCTCCCGGCTCCAGTCCGAAATAGCTGTAGAATCCATCAGATTCGGAAAGGGTTTCTCCCACTAATTTCCTGGTTTCTTTATTGTAAATCTTAACCGGTATTCGTCCCATTCCCACCATTTCCTGACCGGTTTGCTTATAGACCATACCGTTCACTTCGGCTACTATCACAATGGGGATATCGATCCGTTTAAACTGGTTGGGATCAATCAGCACCCGGTAGGTTTTCTTCTTAAACCTCCAGGAGATGTTTCCAAGGCCATTGTCATTAAATTCAATAATATATGGAGTAAAGGCGGTCAGATCGGCAATACGTACCACCGAATCTTTGGCATTGCTGATGACTTTGCCACCGGGGATGTTTATGGCATTGCCGATATTTACCATGGGCTCGCCGGGATCGCGCTTGCCGTTATAGTTCAGATCGAGGAACGGATAAAGGGAGATGCCCCCTTTGCTCATCGAAGAGTTATTGCTTTTATAGGAATACCGGTTTCCACCGCCAAAGGCAAGACTACCCTGGGCACTTTGAGCGGTGTATATTCTGTTTTTAGTGAGAGAAGCGGCACTGTTGGTCCTTGCAAAGTTCAGGTCATACTTGAAATTTACCGTCATAAAATAGTCATGAAGCAGTGGACTTCTTTGATAAGAGAGCGATAAAATCCCATTCGGAATGTATTTTTCGGCCTCCAACTTATACGAAGAAATCATGTTTTTGTCTGTATTGTATTGAGCCGAAGGGCGGATGGTAAAGCTATTTTTCAGACGGCATGCGAGGGTTAAATCCGTAGTGAAGAACGGGGTGCCCTGTCCTACCCAGTTGAGCTGGGTATATGAATTGGCACTCAGCCGCTGATAGTTTGCCGTCAGCATCATTCCGGACTGGTTGAAGGTAAATCCCTTATAGAGTAACTGTGTATAATCGAACCGGGCATACCCATTCAGCTGTTTATGTTTGAAGGGAAATGAAAATTTGATTCTTCGTTCTTCAGGAGCATTGAAACGGGTTGCCTGTTGACCCTCAACGTATTTGGCATAATCCAGTTCTAACAGCATATCTTTTCCAATATAATAGTCCATCAATCCCCTGGTTTTTACACCATGGTCATATTCCCCAAAGAGCGTTAATCTGTTAAATGGCTGAATGGTAGCCGTGAGATAGGGAATAAACGCACCGATAGAGATGGAGGAGAGATACTCGTACCCACCGCCAAAGGTCAAAAACCGGTTGACGCCAAAGTTGAATTCCCCTCTGCTGAAACGGCTGGTCAGGCTGTCCTGTACAAAACCACCGGTCAGGCCATATTCGAATTCATGTATGGGCAAAAGGGTGTAAGGGACATTAATGGTCCGTTCTTCTGTCCGCTCTTCGCCCATGGGACCGTAGAATTTTAATTTCAGGGTGGTATACCCATAAACGTTGGGAACTTTGAACCGGTATAAGCCGGTAGCATCTGCCCTGGTATGGTCCACCATGGCATCATTGATATACAATTCCACATCCCAGTTGGGCCCGGTGAAGTCACTGATGCTATAAAAACCTTTTGCCGTGCGCAGGGTGGTGCTGGCGTTTCGGATGGTTGCCCCGACAATGGGTGCATTGAGAAAGGAGATGGTTTGAGTGGAGATGGTTCCTAACTGGGCTTGTTTGATTACCGGATTGTCGTTATCCACCCAGCGCCACAGATAATAAAGTTGCCGGTTGTCGAACTTCTGCCAGTCATAATAATTTATTCTGAAATCTGCTTCACCAAATAAAAATTCGGTTCCAATACCGATACTGACTTGGTTATCGATGGTTTTTCGGGTCAACTGGGGGGGTGAGGTTTCTTCTCCGCTCCCCTTTTGTGACGAAAGGTTATTGGCGATATTCCATGATTGGGCCGATGCCGCCGACCAGTCCACTGTGCCAAATCGGAACAAATGATAATTTCTTTGCAATGTGGTATCGACGACCTGCTTCCCCTGAACCCGGGATAGGGTGTTCCGTATTTTTTCAATACGGGTTTGTTTGATCAGGGGCAACTCAAAATTTGCTTTTAATTTTACCGTTAACTCACGGTAGTTAAAGGTCATCATGATCCCAAATGTTTCGGCGAACAGGGAGGACTCCAGGTAAAGGATATTTTGATCTTTTATTAAACCGTTTGGAAATGTGGCTATGGCTTTGCCTACTTTGATCTGCCGGGTGTTGAAGTCGATGAGATAAGGTTTGCTTTCGTTTTCAATGAAGCCGCTTAAAGCATTCCCGTTTGAGCCTGTCTTACACGCTATCTTCAGCGTATTGAACAAGTCTTCGATATTAACAAAGAGTGTTTTTTTGCTGGTATAGAAGGCCTCGATGTAGAAGTCCTGGTACCCGTCGGCCATTACCTTGATGGGAATGGGCTCGTAAACCATCGTGGAATCCTTTTTATCATCATAGGGATACGTCTTTGCATTTGCTTTTGGTTGTATTAAAAGACAAAACATCAATAAAATGAAGTGAAGCAGGAACGGGAATTTTGTAACAACAAGCCGTTCGGGGAATGCATTCATTTTACCTGGAGTTTTAAAGGGGTTCATTTTATTGCTGATTTATCGTGATGCTCATAAAGCCGGAGTAGTTGCCAGGAATGGCATTGCCCGGTATATGCAAAGTGCCTCCTACGCGCACCGGGGTAATAAAATTGCAATCGCTGTTTGTGGTAAACCGGGCCCCATTTGTGCCTTTATCGGTCTCGATTTTATCCATTGTCAGCGTTCCTCCATGTTCTCCGTTTAACATGATAGAGGAATCGAAGCTGATACTGACATTGCGTCCCTGACAGAGTTTTATCTCAAAGATGGCCGGTTGGGCATACGGTGCAATGTTTAAAAGGATCAGATCACTGGAGGTCCTGGTTCCATTATGATCCACTGTTACGGTCCCTCCGATGCTGCCCACGCATACGGTGCCGAAATGAATAGCCTGGGTGGCCGTTAAGGTTAAGGTGCGCTGGGGCAGGCTGGGTTGTGCAGTAGAACTGTTCGTAAATAGAAAAAAGATTAGGATGGTCAACCACAAGTTCCAATAACACGGATGCTTTTTCAATACTTTCATGGCGTTCTATTTTATCTATAAACCAGGGTCGGGTTAATTGGAAATCGACTATTTGATATCCAATGTTCCCTCAGTATAGACAACCGGTCTACGGCTGTCTTCTACATTGGCATAGCGAATCTTTAATGTTCCGTTTTTTAAAGGATTGCCTGAAGGGGCATTTAATTTGATGGCGATTTGTCTTTTATTGAGATTGGTGTAAACGCCGACGCCTTTTACATAGCCAACCCGGTAGGTTCTGCCGAACGTGGTGTTGTATTCCACGGTAAGGTCTCCATATGTCGAAAGATTCCCTGACCTGTTGATGGTAAACTGAAGCGTTGGAGCGGATTCCTGATTATTCAGTTTTATGTCGCTTAATGTAGCTCCTGCAATTCCCTGGCCGATGCGAATAATCACCGGTATGGTTATGCCGTAGATTGGGTTTAAATTAATGATTAAAAGGTCGGGCTTGCTTTCTCCCTGAATCCCTTCAACCGGTTTCTCCGTGGGTTCTGCCCTGAAATATAAATGAGAGCGATATTCTCCCGGAGCCATGCCTGCTTGTCGTCTGTATTGCAAGACAATCAACTGGGGTTCTCCGGGTGCCAGTGTCACATGGCGGGGATAAACCCGGACATAGGGCTCGGCAAGCATTTGACCGGGTTCAGGTTTGGCCAGGGCTTCAAAACTTCCATCCTCTTTCATTTTTCTTTGTACAAATGTGATCGAGAATGTGGCCGTATCCTTGCCCATGTTGACTAAACTGATCTCCTCCCTTTGTTTGCTGTCATCGAAAACGACACGATTTGGGTTTATCATTAAGTCGGCCTGAGCCCGCGTTTGGGTATTAAAACCCAACAGAACGATGCCAAAAATGAATAATATACTCTTCATGGTATTGAATATTTATGGATGACATTGAAATAAAGGTCTGTTTTATCAAGATGTGGAAGCCCTTTATAGGGGTTCCACATCTTTGAATAAAAGATTTAGTTGTAATCGATGCTGACATCGAAGTTAGCTGCTGAATAGACGCCACCTGCTTGATTTGCCTTAATTGTTAAGGTTCCTCCAAGTGTAAAGCTATCTTTACCATCGAGGTCTAAGGTACTTTTTGTATCATCTGCACCTGATTTGTTCGCAAAGCGAGCAGTTATGGCAGTGATATCCATAGTTTGCCCACTTATTACAGTATTCGTTACGGTAATTGTTCCGGGCACTGTGAGTGCATAGTTTGAACTTGCAGTTCCCGTAACATTATAAGCCGCATTAGTTGCTATTGGTGCAACAGTTGTTGTTTTAACGCCACCTGTTACAGTGCGATCAGCTCCTGTAGATGCCATTGTACAAGTACCACCAGTTGCATTTGTCAGGATTAAGGTTCCAAAATCCAATGCTGCTGTTTTCGAAAGGGACATTGGAACAATAAGCTTAACACCAGCGGTGTTGGGGGCAGAAATACCTGATCCTGTCTGCGCCATTAATGCATTGGTAAAACATGCAATCAGAACAAGCACAGCCATTATTTTTAATACTATTTTCATATTTTTAAAATTTAATCGTTTTTAAAATTTAATCTTACTTATGCATATAATATTAGTATTCACTATCTTATAATGACGACTAATCCGGATCGCTATGCTACTTTCCTGATGTCTGCCTCTTTATGGATCCATCTATTTTCGTTTTTTATGTTTGTTAATAATTTGAATTTTTACCTTGTGTGCTATGGACAGGAGAATCCTCAGAAAATAGGATATGACAGCAGATATAGACTGCCAGGGCATTTCGATGCTTTGAATAGTTGGGGATAGCCTGCTTCATATATTATCGTCTTGAATTTTTTTGAGCAATCTATTTAACCTGTGTCAACAGTCAGTTGACATCAATCCTGTTTTTATTTTTCAGGACCCATTTTTGATAACCCGGATTATTGTTGATACGGTTCACCATTAGACCCGCAATTTTGTCCGGGTAGTGTTCTATTGTATATAACAAAGGTTGGTTGAGTATCCGAGATTCCTTAAAAGTTGGATTTGCAGTAAAAGTCATCTTGAGAAAGCCGTCTACGGTTTATTACTTACTAATTGGATATGGTTTTCTAAGGATGTGTTATTTCTAGTGTCTGTTTGTAACGTAAGCGATGAAGTCTTCTATTGATCTTGACCCTTTTTCTTTATTTTTCTAACTTTTTGATTCTAATTGTTATATACAATACTATAAACGCAGCAAGAAAATAAATTGTTCTGTTTA
>JAUZOX010000009.1 GCA_030706265.1 Bacteroidota bacterium
CTATGGTGGGGTTTTGACTTTTTCGGCAATCCTGGCCGTAGTTTATATGACTGGTTTGGCCACGGGCTATATTCAGACCTTGCGGATGGGAGGCGTAGGGCGCAGAGTCCTTTTTAAGCTGCGTAATGAAGTCTTTACAAAGTTACAGGAGTTGCCTGTTGCCTTTTTTAATCAGAATAAAGCGGGTGATCTCATCTCACGGATAAACAATGACACCGATAAACTTAATCAATTCTTTTCCCAGGCTTTGATGCAATTTATCGGTAGCGCTTTCGTGATTCTGGGAGCCGGAATATTTCTACTCTCATTCAATATCAGGCTTGGGGCTGCAGCTTTGTTGCCGGCACTGGGTGTATTGATCGTAACCAGATCGATTTCGGCATGGGTGAAACGAAAGAATAAAAAGAGTCTGCAGGCAATGGGAGGAATGAGTGCTGAAATACAAGAGAGTCTCGAAAACTTTAAAGCGATAGTCGCTTTTAACCGGCTTGATTATTTCCGTGACAAGTTCAATACTGCCAATCAGATTAATTTTTCGGCTTCTGTCAGTTCGGGAATGGCGAGCAACCTCTTTTTACCCATGTACGGTCTTGCATCAAGTCTTGCCCAGCTCATTGTGATTGCCTATGGCATCTATCTTATTTCGGCAGGAAATATTACCGTCGGACTGCTTATAAGTTTTTTGCTTTATGTCAATAATTTCTATGGCCCGCTTCGACAGATTGCTTCTGTTTGGCAATCCTTACAACTTGCCTTGGCTTCATTGGACCGGATTTCAGAGGTCCTAGATCTTGAATCCAATATGCCGGTAGTTCCTTTAAAGCACACCGGTAATTTGTCTGTTCTTGAGTTTAAAGATGTATTCTTCCATTATATCGATGGCAATGATGTATTAAGAAATATCAATTTTGCATTGGAAAAGGGGAAAACTTATGCTTTGGTCGGTCCCACAGGTGGAGGAAAAACAACGATTGCTTCATTAATGGCCAGGTTATATGATCCTTCACAGGGTGTTGTTCTCCTGAGTGGAAAAGATATTCGTTCATATCAACCTGAAGAAAGAGCCGGGAAGATCGGTTTTATTTTACAGGAACCTTTTCTCTTTACCGGAACGGTGAGAGAAAACATATTGTACAGTAATGAGCGATACATTCAGTTTACCGATGACCAATTGAAGGAGGAACTGCAGAAAGCAAATTTAAACGGATTGCTTGTCCGGTTTGAAGACGGGTTGGAAACCAGGGTCACCTCGGCTGGAGATTCGATAAGCCTTGGGCAAAAACAGCTAATCGCTTTTATGCGTGCCGTGTTGCGAAATCCTGAAATATTGATTCTTGATGAAGCGACGGCAAACATTGATACGGTAACGGAACAACTGCTGGAGGAAATGCTTGAAAAGTTACCTGCCGATACTACCCGTGTTGTCATTGCCCATCGGTTGAATACCATCGAGAATGCGGATGAGATCTTTTTCGTTAACTCAGGTGACATGTTGCCTGCAGGATCTTTTGATCATGCCGTTGAGATGTTACTGCACGGGAAAAGAGAAAGCTAAAAGAGATCAGTCATAATTATCGGTTGATTTCTCATTATTATCTTTATTCTTCGCATTTTTAACCATGATCAGCGGATTGACTTCACTTCCGGCCAGAGTCACAACTGAACGGAGAAATGGAAATGAGGAAAGCGAAGAGATGATTTTTAAATCTTCCGTTAATAAAGTATCTTCATCCAAAAACTTAAAGACCTTTTCGGGTTCATTCCTGGAAAACAAATCGGAGAAGATCTTGGCACCTGCACCCGCATTTTTGATGAAGATATTTAAAAGTACCTGATCATAGAAACGGAAACGCGGACCAGAATTCGCATCTGCATATGGAGGCCATCCGTCTTTTAAAAGCTGCGCCAGAAGTTGCGTATGCCGCTGAATGCGTTTGAATGAATAACCTGAAGAGGCTTTGGTACATCCCCCCGCTATCCCTATTTTGATGATTCGATTACCGTGTCGTGTCGCAAAATAATGATCGGTCATGGGGATTACACCCCATTCTTCAGCCTCAATTGTGTACTCTTTTATTTTAAGATGATGTTGGATATAATTTCTGAGGCTGTTTTCATATTCTTCTTTTTCCAAAAGCTTTTCAGCGAATACATTGAATTTGATGGTAGCCCGGTTTTCATTTTCGGGAATGACCGACATGTACCGCATTTGATTGCATTGTGGAGTATTGAAGTCAAAAAGGGTCATGGAATCCGGGTTAAATGAATTGGTTGCGGTTTGGATAATCCAGCCTTTTATTTGTTGACGGATGAATAACCGGCTCCTCTCAACTATATCCTGCTCGCTGTATATACTGCTAAAGACATAATCAGACTGAAAGGTGCCTTTGGAAGTCTGAACCACAACATGATCTTTTTCTTCCTTTACCGATTCAATATTGGTCGTCAGCCAATCCACTTCCTTGAATTGTGCAAGATGATTTTTTACGAATACTTCGAAATCGGTTCGTTGTAAGACATGAAATTTGTATCGTTTAAGATCATAGATGATTTGATGTCCGGGATGATTGGTTCCGATTTTTTTAAAAGATCGTTTTGCAATCGAATCAAAGGGTTGAGCACTCCTGCTCCAGTACCCCCATGAATTATCGTTCACAATCTTGTTTTCTTTATCAATTAACAAGATGGAGCCCCCCGGAAAACCTGCATTGCTGAGATGGTATGCAAGGCTTAGCCCCGATGCTCCACAACCAATAATGATATGACCGTACGTTTTCATGGATAAATTTTGATTCGTTTCAAAAGTAAACTGTTAGCAATTGAGAAAGTTCAACATTCTTAAGGACGTTTAATAATGTAATCCGTTTTACCGGATATGTCAAATTTAAATTAATTGTCTAAGATAGTCAAAAATTAAGACTTAAAAAAAGAGTCGTCAATATTCTTTTAATATATTTTGCATTTACAAAAAAAGCTGCCTGATTATTTTTTCAGACAGCCTCTTTAAATTCATTTTTTAACGACGTATTCGCAACGCCTTTTTATAATGCCATTCCTTAATAGTTGAGTCTATTCTTTTTAAATAAGTCATCCGACGAGATGATTTCGAGTGCCTTTTGAAGTTCATGGTCTATCCCATTTACAACTTCATAATAAGCTTCTGAATTGTAAAGACTTCGTGCAACTGATGCCCTCAGAATGGATTCAATATCCTGATAGGAAAATTTAAGATCTTCATCATTTTTTTTGACCTTTTGTGTTTCGGCATAAGCAATGAAATCATTGATCAGTTTATGGTCCTTATCGTAATCGAGCTTAAACTGTTCAAGAGTTGGATATTTGGCCAAAAGCTTGGTTCTGTTCGCGTCTACATACTCTAAAGGGAATTGGTTTAACAATCCTTTTCGGTAGAGATCAAGGAAATAATGTGTGTTAGAGGTAGTGTCGATCGGAATGAAATAATCCGGCATAATCCCGCCTCCCCCATATACAGTCCGCTTGCCATTGGTCAGATATTTCAATGAATCTGGAAAATGTATGCTGTCTGCATGGATCAGTTCGCCTTTTTTAAAGCGGGTGGTAATGTCCTCTGCATAACTTTCTGCACCATCCTTATATGATTTTTGAATGTTTCTTCCCGAAGGCGTATAGTATCGTGCTACGGTTAAACGAATTTCCGAACTGTCAGGCAGATCGAACGGGCGTTGCACTAATCCTTTTCCAAATGAACGGCGACCGATTAACAGTCCCCTGTCCCAGTCCTGAATGGCGCCGGCTAAAATTTCACTGGCCGAGGCTGAACCCTCATTAATCATGACAACCAGTTTTCCCGTTTCAAAATCTCCTTTTGAAGTAGAATAAAATTCCTGTTTAGCGCTATGCAACCCCTTAGTATAAACTATGCGTTTGCCTTCACTTAGAAATTGATCGCTCATATCGATGGCCACATCCATGAATCCTCCTGTGTTGTTACGCAGGTCGAGAATTAGACTATTTAATCCTTTGGCTTTGAGCTTTTCGATAGCCTGATGGAACTCCTCCATCGTTGTTCTGGCAAATTTATTCAGCTTAATATAGCCGATCCCTGGCGACAACATGTATGAAGCATCAATACTTGTGATAGGAATCTTATCGCGGGTAATTGTAAAATCAAGCAAAGAATTGCTTCCACTTCGTTTAACCGTAATATTTACTTTGGTCCCCCTTGGGCCTCTTAAATGATCAAATACATATTTTTGAGTAGCATTCGGTCCTGTTGAAGATTCACCGTTTATTTGGATGATCTTGTCACCTGCCTGGACTCCAACCTTATCCGACGGACCACCGGCAACAGGTGTGATAACAAGAACGGTGTCAGGGCAACCGGGTTGTTTAAATATTTGAAACTGAACTCCAATTCCATCAAAACTGCCCTGCAGCGGTTCATTGGCTTCGGCAAGTTCTGATTTCGAAATATAGACCGAATGTGGATCCAGCTTGGCAAGCATCGCAACAATGGCTTCCTCTGTTAATTTATCAAGATTTACGGAGTCTACATATCCATAATTTAATAATTGCATGGTTCGGGCCATCTTTTCAATATTGGCTCTCGGATTTACAAACTGTGCATTTACAGTTTGCACTGAAAAAAGCAACCCTGTAAGTATAATCAGGGGCAGTAGTAAATAGCGGTTTAGTTTAGTCAGGTTCATCGTTTAGATTCTGTTAATTCAAATAATACTCAAAAATAAAGTGTTTTTTTAAATGCAACAACCGGAGTAATTTATAATCGGTCTATTTAACAATTTTTATATTCATTTGTTTTATTTAAAATATCAATAATTCTTCCAGAAAAATTGATCCTTAGGATTTTCCTTATAAAAAGGGTTCGGCATCTGAAGTCATCAATCTATCAATATTAAAGCTTAAGCGGATAATATTCAGAAAACTAATCTACGGTTGAAAAGTCAAGGCTTACATCAAACTTACGTGATAATCTGATTCATACACACCGAATTAAAATCAAGACCGCCACCGACATTGTTGAAGTCGGTCCCGAAGTTCAAATACCAGTTAGTGTCGAAATAAAGAAGAATAAAAGTGGAATAGTCTTCTGATAATGTGCCGGTCTACATGAGAAATTTATTTTAAAGAATCCATTGATAAGGTTAACAACAAAGATATTTATAGAGAAAGTTTAACACGTTACAAAATAATTGTTTTAACAAATATACAGCATATTTTTTACACTACCGGGCCTGATATGAATTCGCATAGTTTTATAACAGATTGTCATCAAGGGGTGAAAAGAGAATCACAGCTCATTCATGACTCTTTATACATGAAATGTTATGCTTTACGGATGAAGACAAATGCATGCGGTTTTAGGTTATAGCGGGTAATGAATGATTTTCAGGCTTTTCGGAGCTTTTTTTAAGCAGTTGGAGACCATGAAAAAACCATTTATTTTTATTATATCAGTGTTAGGAGTGATACTTGAATCATGTTATTATGATAATGAAGTGTATTTGTATGGGAATGGAAGTGGAGCGGTTTGCGATACGGCAACGGTTACCTATTCGGCTACGATTGCACCTATTATGGCCTCCAATTGTAATTCATGCCACACGGCTTCTTCGGGAAATGGAGTCATTACTTCCGATTATAACAACCTGAAAACAATAGTAAACAACGGAAAACTTCTAAAATCAGTAAACTGGACGGCTGGAGCAATCCAAATGCCATTAGGCGGTCAAAAGTTACCAACGTGCACTTTAGCCAAAATAAATAAATGGGTTGATAACGGAGCATTAAATAATTAGCATTTTATCGGTATGAGCAGGAAAAGGAAGTATTTTTTCGGAACGTTGGGTATAATTGTTCTCGGCGTCATTTGTGTTTATTGGTACATTAACCATCCACATCCGCGATATGAAAAATTAAGGCCTGACTTTACACTTACCTCAAAGGCACTATTCGATGAATTTAAATCAAACGGGAAAGCTTCAGCGCTTAAATACAATGGCAAAATGGTTGAGATCAAAGGAACGATTTCAAAAATCGAAGCTTCTGATACCCTGGTGACCATTGTTTTTGCATTTTCACAAGGCTTGTTTGGCGATGAAGGAATCCGTTGTGCAATGCTCTCAAAATTCAATGAAAGTACAAGACTGCTCAAGGAGGGAAACACCGTTGATCTCAAAGGTTTATGTCAGGGATACAATGAGACGGATGTTATTTTGGAGAAATGTTCATTGGTTAAATAATCCTACAAAGACAAACGCATCATGAAATATCGTTTACACACACTATTGCTTTTATTGACTGTCATGGTTGTCCAAAATGTGAAGGCACAGGATTTATTTGATGTATTTGGTAAGGATACGGTCAAAACCAAAAACTATACCTATGCAACATTTAAAACGACACGTTTGGTCAATGGTCAATCAATTGAAAATGTTTCAAAGGGAACATTGCTTTTCATTATCTCTCACCACTTCGGACCGGTTAATTCGGGATCATACAATTTTTTTGGATTGGATCAGTCTACTATCAGGATTGGGCTGGAGTATGGGCTATTCGACCGGCTTTGTTTTGGAATTGGGCGAAGCAGCTATGAGAAAACATTTGATGGCTTTCTTAAATATAAACTGATACGACAAAGTACCGGTTACAAAGCCATGCCACTATCCGTCTCGTTGTTTACCTCCATGGATATAAATTCATTGAAATGGCAGGATCCGACGCGGACCAATTTCTTTTCATCACGCCTTTCTTATGTATATCAAATATTGGTTGCCCGAAAGTTTAACAATAATCTTTCATTGCAATTAACTCCGACAATGGTGCACAAAAATCTGGTCTCGGGGCTGACTGATAAAAATGATAGCTATGCACTTGGAGTCGGGGGACGGTATAAACTTACGGAGAGGGTGAGTGTAAATGCGGAGAATTTCTTTTTGTTGAATCAGCCAGCAACAGCAGGAAATGTTAACAGCCTTTCGATTGGAGTAGATATTGAAACCGGAGGACATGTCTTCCAGCTTCATTTCACCAATTCACAACCGATGTTTGAACGTGGCTTTATAACCGAAACTGTTGGCCGTTGGAACAAAGGATTTATCTATTTTGGGTTTAACATAACACGGGTATTTACGGTCGTTAAACACAAAAATCCAATAAAATAAATTATCCATTACCTGTTATCCGGTCTGTTTTATCAATTTGTGCTCATGAAAGCAAAATTATTAATATATCTGTCCGGAACGTGTCTGATGATATTGCTTGCATGCAAGCATGAGCCGCAATACGTTAAAAAAATCGAAACATGTGATACTACAAATATCTCTTTTACGGGAACGATATTACCAATACTGCAAGCTTATTGTCTTTCATGCCATAGTACGGCATATGCAGCAACGTTGGGATCCGGTTATAAGTTTGAAACACTTGCCGATTTTACTGCGATAGCAAAAACAGGACTTCTGATGAGCTCTATCGATACCGTTACAGGTACGATGCCGAAAGGGGGGACAAAATTATCGGCATGCAACATCACAAAAATAGGCATCATGGTTCGGCTGGTCGGCGGCACCATTAAACCACCTCCGGTTTCAGCCTGCAGTCCAGATACTGTTTATTTTACAAATACGATAGGTCCTCTTATCCTTTCAAGTTGTGCATTGACGCAATGTCATGCAGCGGGAGCCGAAAGTCCGGTACTTGTAACTTATGCAAATATCCGGGCTAATGTCTCCCCCGGCAATCCCAATTCAAGCAGGCTCTATACCGTTTTAAACAGCACCGGTGAAAATGCAATGCCCAGATCCCCCGTTGAACCGTTTACCTCCGCTCAAAAACTTCTGGTCTCAAAATGGATCTCCCAGGGAGCAAAAAACAATTCTTGTGCTGATACGACATGTGATACCACTACCGTAACATACAGCGGCACAGTTGCACCGATATTGACAACAAATTGCACTGGCTGTCACAGCTCATCCGGAACAAGCTCAACCAAGCTGGATTCATATACCGGCGTTAAAGCCGCAGTTACCGCCGGCAGAATCATGGGGGCAATACAACACCTCACCGGATATATTGCGATGCCGCCGGGAAGCTCATTATCCGCCTGTGATATTGGTAAAATGAAGGCATGGATATATCGTGGAGCCTTGAATAATTGATATTTTAAAAAGTTGAATCTTAAGTTTTATTACTTTTAACAGGATTAAGCCAGGATCTGTCGATCGTTATGGATCAGGACGGATTGTGTTAATTTATCAGGCAGCCTTGTGGAACTAAATATCATTAAGTATGACTAAGAAAACTGCAGATGTAGAAAGCCTTGCATTGTTGCGAAGCCTGATAATTCCCTTTTTGTTTCTTACCGTGATGTGGTTTATATTTGGAGTCGATCAATTATTTGACCTCGAATTGGGTCGATACGGCATCATCCCTTTAGCGCCTATTGGTCTGATCGGAATTATTACCGCCCCATTGCTTCATGCCAATTTAGGACATATTGCTGCCAACAGTATCCCTTTTTTGCTGCTATTTGCCGGATTGTTTTATTATTATAAGGATTTAGCCTGGAAAATTATCTTGTTATCCTGGTTTCTAACAGGGCTAGGCGTGTGGTGCTTTGCAAGGGGAGACGGTTCCCATATTGGGGTTTCGGGTATCATATATGCTCTTGCCACATTTCATCTGTTGAGCGGAATAATCAGGAAAAACAAAAGGCTGGCTGCATTCAGCCTGTTGGTTGCATTTCTTTATGGTAGTTTGGTATGGGGTATTTTCCCTAACTTTTTCTTCAAAGAAAATATCTCATGGGAATCGCATTTGATGGGGGGGATCTCCGGGATGATACTGGCCGTATATTTCAGGCACGAAGGGCCGGGCTCGGATCAGTACAGCATTGACGATGAAGCAGATGAATCCGGTGAAGGGGATGCTGAAGATGAAGAATGGCAAACCGATAATGACAGTCGGGATGAGGAGATTAACCGGTCTTAAAATTGAAAGTAAATAAAAGGTTGAATGTTGGCTGATTTGGTTTGAATGATTAACCAGATTACCGATACAAGGATGAGCGCCTGAACGACTGAGGGTGATTTTGCAACAGTGTATTGCGCTCTTTGGGTTAAAGCAGCCGGCATAAAATGAAGCACGTAACCCAATAAAAATAACAGGAATACGGGTTTATAAGCTGTAATGACCTCCGGTGCAATCTGCGGGGTAAACTTAGTGGCGATTTGTGTTATTACCTGTATGGCTGTGTTAAATGAGTCGGCCCTGAAAAAAATCCAACAGAGTGTTACAAAATGAAAAGTAAAGATGACTCCTCCTATCTTCCATAGCATCCCCTTGTGTTTTTGTGTAAAGGGAAGTGTCATTTTTTCGACGGCAAGCATGCTCCCATGCATGCCTCCCCAAGCGATGAACTTCAGTGAAGCGCCATGCCACAATCCACCCAGCAACATGGTGATGATTAGATTGATATGTTGCCGGATCTTTCCTTTTCTGTTGCCACCCAGGGGGATATACAAGTAATCACGCAACCAGGTTGATAATGAAATATGCCATCTGCGCCAGAATTCGGTCAGGCTTGATGAACGGTAGGGGAGGTTGAAGTTATCCGGCAACCTGAATCCCATCAAAAGTGCGATGCCAATGGCTACATCACTGTATCCTGAAAAATCACAGTAAATCTGGAGGGTATATCCATAGGCGCCCATCAGATTTTCAAATCCACTGTATAATGAGGGATTATCAAATATGCGGTCTACAAAATTCAAACTGATATAATCCGAAATGATCGCCTTTTTAAATAGTCCGGCCGCTATCAGGAAAATCGCCCTGCTGATATCCTCCCTGGATAATACAGCCGGATTTTGGATTTGGGGAATTAATACGCGGGGTCTGACAATCGGGCCGGCCAGGATGGTCGGGAAAAAAGAAACAAAAAAAGCAAATTCGGCAAGATTGGTCAATGGTTTTAAATTTCCACGGTAGACTTCAATGATGTAACTTAGAATCTGAAATGTAAAAAAGGAAATGCCGATGGGCAGGAAAATATCTGTAAAACTAAAGTGATTGTACGATAGCTTATTGAATATATCGATCAAAAAGTTGGTGTATTTGAAATAACCCAACATTCCAAGATTGAAAAGCAGGGCAAGTATCAGCACAAACCTGCGGGAAACCGGTTTGGCCTTTTCGTTCATCAGTAGTGCAAGATAGAAGTTGACCAGGGTGGAAAGCAACAACAATATTACATAGTCGCCGCTTGATTTGTAGTAGAAATAGTACGAAAAGGCAATGATATAGACGATTCGTGCAAACGACTTTTGTTGAAAGAACTGGTAAAAGCCCAGGAAAATCAGGAATAGCCACATAAAGAGCCCTGTATTGAATAACATCGGCGCCTTAGGGGCGTAAGCCAATTGGTGTAGCAATTGCTCAGCGCTCAGTTGCAGGTTTGTCCAGTTCATTCATCAATGCGTTAAAGAGTAAATATCCTTGTAAAAAATATCCTTCCTTGCTAAAATGGACTTTATCTTTTTGGGATAGCCCCAAAGTATACCATTTCTTCATTGAACCACTTCCACCCATAACCGCATTCAAATCCCATATTGCGGTATTTGAATTTGAAGCATAGTTGGTTAGTATTGAGCATACTTTTTCAATGTTGGGATTATGGTACCGTTTTTTCTTCATGGCATCGGCTGGCGTTGTGATCAGGATGTCAGCACCGGGGTTATACCATCTGATTTGAGACACGAATGCATCGATATTATTTTCGAAAATGTTTTGATCCAGATATCCGAAAGCTTCATTGGTTCCCATGGAGATGATCACCAGATCGGGATGAAGCAATGCTGCTTCTTTAAAGAATTCGGGCTTCTGATTATAGGTCGAAAATTCCGCACCATTGGCCCCGGCCATGAAATAACAGATGCCGCTTTTCCTTATCGAATCACCGGGCAACGGGGTTATAAAACTTGTCTGCAAGGAATCCTGAAATTCCGAGAGTTTGTATCGGTAATACTGTCTTGGGCAACCCGCGCCAAACCTTTTTTGAAAAAGTTGACGTACCATTCCGGTCATGAGATCGGCATATATATGCGAATCGCCGACGTGCAAAATCTTCACATTAACCGAATCTTTGTTTTCCAGGTTACGGAGCTTTGTCATAAATCTGTTTATGGCCATCGGATTCTGAATCCGGTTCACGTCCTGCCTGATGATCGTCGGCATCGATGCTGGCACGGGGTATTCATCCTGGGCGGATGACTGCAGAGGGATCATGGTCAATATCAGCAACACACACAAGAGGTTACATGCGCTTATCCTTGTATAAATGATACTCATTCAATAGATTATTGCTGATTATTTTACCTATTTTAGCTGCTCCCCTGAAATTAAGATGGGTATAGTCTTTGTTTGCCAATGGATTGTCCGACTCGACCATCCTGACCATGCTGTTAGGTCCTCCCATTGCCTGGAAGAGATTCCAGAAAGCAATTCCGGTATGGCGGGCTATTCGTCTTTGCTTCTCAACTAACAATGGAACATTGGGTTGAGTGACAAACTGCATATTTTCTTTATAGCTTTTATCTCCCACGCTGATCAATAAGATGTCTGCCTGTGGAAAGTTTCTTTTCAAGCGGTTGATAACCTTGATCATGCCGCGTTCATACCAAACCATGTTCGTATCAGCCCCCGACACAACATTGGTCCCGTACTGCAGGACGATCAGATCATATTTCAAATACTTATTGAATTGTCTGAGAATCTTTTCAGGAATAACCTGCATCGGAGTCCCTGAATTTCCCCTGAGTGAAAGGTTGTCGATCAGGATGCCGTCTTCCGATTCATCGCTGATGCCAAACAGGGTAAGTGAATCGCCTTTGAATGAAGTCCTTAAATGATGAGATCCGGGTTTAAGGCTCAACACCTGTTCATTGACAAGGTCTTTACCCTTGAGGGAATCTTTAAACTGCTTGCCATCCAAAGAATAATTAATAAGCCCGTTTGGACTTCGGCCATAATAGAGCTTAATGGATTGCAGAGTGTTTCTTGCATCTGCAAATGGGGCATCGAATTCAGCCCATGAATCGATAGCTGATCTCTTGGACGAACCGGGCACATACACTTGTCCCGAGATACCCGGATACAATCCGCGTTGCGGTTTTAGCACCGAATAAGTTTGCCAGTCGGTCGAAGAGGATTGATCGATGGTCTTCCTGAAACCGGCAACCGATGTAAGGAGGGGAACAAAGCCGACACCTCTGCCGCCGAATTCTCTTTGCATGATACTGCGAACGGTGGAGGTGATCAGATCGCCTTCTATCATAGAGTCACCAAACCATGCGATTCTAACCCTCTTTTTAGTATGTTCGGATTGGTCCAGGGCTGAGAAGAACCTGCCGAGGATATCGAGGCTGTCGGTTCGAAAGTCACTGATCCTTTCATCTTTTTCCACTGCCTGCATCAGGCTGTCGCGGTTTAGCTTCCCCTTTTTGATCAGGCGCAGTTCTTTTTGGGTTGGTTTAAACCGGGGCTTGGGTGTTGATGTGCTCACGGCCTGGAGCTGAGGCTTCTTGATGATATCCGAAAGGATGTTAACAGGCTTAAATGAAAAGCCGCCGATACTGAAACCCGTGTCGATAACCGTTAACAGAAAAAGGATTGCAACTGTTAGCATTATGATTATAAATGGCCGGCTCAGTTTAAGTCTGTCGTTCATCTGAATTACTTTTCATTGCGGTCTTCCAGCATGGGCACAAAACGGAAATACCCGTGATTTTTGATCTCGATATTTGTATCCGTAATACGTTCGACAGTTTGCATGACCTGTGTACCACCTTCTCCGACAGGGATAACCATGATACCACCGATTTTAAGCTGTTCAATGAGTGCCGTAGGAATATGCGGAGCCCCGCAAGTTACAATAATTTTATCAAAGGGACCATAGGTGGGCAATCCTTTATACCCATCCCCATAAAATTGTTTTATTGTACTATAGCCTATTGAAGGAAGAAAAATTTTTGCCTTTTCATGCAGACTCTTTTGCCTCTCAATAGTGTATACTTTTGCCCCCATGGCCGATAGGATACACGCCTGGTAACCGCTTCCGGTTCCAATTTCAAGCACTTTATCATTCTTTCTTATTTGAAGAAGCTCCGTCATCACCGCAACCGTATACGGCTGGGAAATGGTTTGACCCGCACTGATCGGGAAGGCCCTGTCTTCGTATGCAAATTCAAGAAAAGATGAATCCATAAACCAATGACGTGGAACCTTCTCGATTGCGTTTAACACATTTTCATCGATGATCCCTTTCGCTCTGATGGTCTCAACCAACTTTTTCCTTAATCCCTTATGTCGATATGAATCCAGCATTGGCTTTTGTTGATTTAAAAAAATGAATACGCAAGAAACCTCTTACATACATTTTACAAAAATAGTATTTCAGCTACCACAAAAAAAATTTACTTTTGCACAAAAATATATATGCTCAAGATTGGTGTTTTAGGTGCAGGGCACCTCGGTAAAATTCACATTAGATGTATTAAACTAATATCTGAATTTGAACTCGTCGGATTTTATGACGTTAATGCTGAAGTATGTAAAACCGTTTCGGCTGAGTTTGGCATAAAAGCATTTTCTTCCATCGACGAGTTGATAAGCATTGTGGATGTTGTGGATATTGTAACTCCTACAATTTCTCATTTTGAATGTGCATCCAAGTCTTTGAAAAAATTCAAACATGTTTTCATTGAAAAGCCTATCGTCACCACCCCTGATGAGGCGAAAGCGCTGATGGAAATTGCCCGCGAGGCCAATGTAAAGGTGCAGGTCGGTCATGTTGAACGCTTTAATCCGGCTTTCATTGCGGCCCAGCCTTATCTCAATAACCCGATGTTTATTGAGACGCACCGGTTGGCACAGTTTAATCCCCGTGGTACCGACGTCCCCGTCGTGTTGGATCTGATGATTCACGACATTGATATCGTCTTAAGCATTGTTCAGGGTAACATCCGTAAGGTAAGTGCAAGCGGTGTCGCCGTTGTGAGTGATACTCCCGACATTTGCAATGCACGCATTGAGTTTGACAATGGTTGTGTAGCCAATCTGACTGCAAGCCGCATCTCGATGAAGAATATGCGTAAATCAAGGTTTTTCCAGAAGGATGCCTATATAGCAGTCGATTTCTTGAAGAAGGACGTGGAGATTATCAGAATGCGGGATGTGGATCCTGAAAAAGCAGGTCCATTCGATATGATCATCGATTTGGGTGAAGATAAGGGATCAAAGCAAATTCTGTTTGATAAACCTTCCATTCCCGAAATAAATGCAATCCAAACCGAGCTCTATAGCTTTTATAAGGCGATTGCCAATGATACGAAGCCGTCGGTCACTATTGACGATGGATACAATGCACTATCGGTGGCCTATGAGATCATCGACAAATTAACGATTAATATGTAAAGTAACCTTTCAAGCCTCAAAATCACCGGACTAAAAAATAGAATATTAAAAAACAAAAGGAATAGATTTACGTTTTGACTAAATATATTTTTTGGGGTTTATGATAAGGATGCATTCAGAAGTCGAGGTGCCCGATAAGGTTGTAGAAGAATTCCATCACATTGAGGAATATCTCCGTCATCCTGTTTTTGCAAGCCGGTTATTTTGTTTCCCCCTTGTCGATTTTTCACCTCGGCTGATGTCGGGTGGACAACTCAAGATTAAACGAGGGATGGATATCATCATATCACTGGTGGCCATCATCATTTTAATTCCCGTATATATCGTAACGGCAATATGTATCCGCCTGTCTTCCGGGGGGCCGGTCTTATATAAGCAACAACGCATTGGCCTGAACGGGAAACCCTTTCAGATGATTAAGTTCAGGACCATGTATCAAGACTCCGAAAAGAACGGGCCTCAGCTATCTTCAAAAAATGATCCCCGTATAACCCGGTTTGGGAAACTGCTCAGGAAAGTCAGACTGGATGAAATTCCACAATTATTTACCGTTTTACAAGGAAAGATGTCGCTGGTGGGCCCCCGTCCTGAACGCGAATTCTATATTGACCAGATTGTGGAAAAAGCTCCACACTATATCATATTGCTCAAGGTAAAACCGGGCATCACCTCATGGGGCCAAATAAAATACGGTTATGCTGAAAACATCAGTCAGATGTTGGAACGGCTTAAGTTTGACCTGGATTACATGGAGAAAATTTCAATACTTACTGATGTAAAAGTATTGCTAAATACTGTTTTTGTCATCTTCCAGGCCAGTGGAAGATGATGATTAGATAAGACCATTGTCGATCATGTAAACAACTGTGGCTACCTGATGATCGTCGCCCAGTGGATCATATCGTGCCTTCAGGTTATATCCGAAGAGCCGGCCTATATTTTGCCAGAAGAAAGCCATAAAGGTTCCCCGCAACTCTTTGATCATGTCGTAATTGCCATTTCCCGTTTCTCTGTCAATCAGTTTTAAAAGTATTTTTCCCTGGGTTATCGTCAGATTTTTCAACTGGTTCTCAAACCTGGCCTTCAGATCTTTTTCGGCAATTTTTAAAACCTTTTTCTTTTCGGCTTCCGATTTTGTACTCCTAAGAATAGCATCAAATTCTCTGAATTTAATACCGGCCAGTTTTGCATAGGGATAAACTGCCTTCACGTTATATACAAGCCGGTCCCAGTACCATTTTTCAATCGGGGACATGACATGTACATAATCGTCTATTTGGGAAGCCGGCAGTTCGATAAGGGGAATAGTGTCTCCGTCTACCACAGCAGTCTTACAGACGATACCTTTCGAAACTTTTCCATCCTTGATTTCCTGTGCAAGAGTTAAAGATGTAAGGAAAAGAAACATGGAAAAAAACAACACGCGTATCATGGTTAAATTTTCTTCCTTAGTAAACAATCAAGAAATATGCCAATTGGATGAGTTAAGCTACTTTTAGATGAATAGCAGATGTCTTTGACAATTTTTCTTCAGCATATTTTTTTGTGACGACAAAGCGTTTTGTATTTGATGAGGGTAAATCAAACATGGCGTCTGTCATGATGGCTTCCAGAATGGACCTCAAGCCGCGGGCACCGAGTTTAAACTCAACCGCCTTTTGAACGATGTATTCATATACATCATCTTCGATCTCTAGTTTGATGCCATCGATCTCGAACAATTTGGTGTACTGTTTGGTAAGCGCGTTTTTGGGTTCGGTTAGGATGCGGCGCAGTACTGAAGGGTCCAAAGGATTAAGGTAAGTGACCACCGGTAAACGGCCTACGAGTTCAGGAATCAGTCCGAAACTCTTCAAATCCTGAGGAGCGATATATTGCAACAGATTATTCCGGTCTACCGTTTCCCGTTTTTTATCGATGGCATAACCAATCATATTGGTCGCCATTCTGTTGGCAATCTTTTTTTCGATACCGTCAAAGGCCCCGCCTGTGATGAAAAGAATGTTTTGAGTGTTGATCTGGATCATCCTTTGTTCGGGGTGTTTACGCCCGCCCTGGGGCGGAACATTCACCACGGCTCCTTCGAGCAATTTTAACATGGCCTGTTGAACACCTTCTCCCGATACATCTCTTGTGATGGACGGATTATCGCTCTTACGGGCTATTTTATCGATTTCATCGATAAAAACGATGCCATGTTCTGCGGCAGCCACATCATAATCGGCAGCCTGCAGCAAACGGGTAAGGATGCTTTCAACGTCTTCGCCAACATAACCGGCTTCTGTGAGTACGGTTGCATCCGCAATACAGAAAGGAACATGTAATAACTTGGCAATGGTTCTGGCTAATAATGTCTTTCCCGTCCCCGTTTCGCCAACAAGGATGATATTGGATTTTTCAATCTCAACTTCATCGGCGTCCTTTGACTTCTGGGCGATTCTCTTAAAGTGATTGTAAACGGCAACCGAGAGCACTTTCTTTGCATCTTCCTGGCCGATAACATACTGATCAAGATACGCTTTTATTTCCACAGGCTTGAGAAGGTGTATTTCGCTGTATTTGCTGCTTCTTCTCGAGCCGAGATCTTCGTCAATAATTGCTTTGGCCTGTTCAACACAATAATTGCAGATATGAGCATCAACTCCCGTAATCAGTGTTTCAACATCGTTGCGGTCACGGCCGCAGAATGAACATTTCTCAAGCTTTTTAGCCATAATTTTATTTGAATGTCGACAATTCCAATGAGAATTGTCATTTATTAAAATTCAGGATTGAGGCCTGAATTTCCTTAATCCTGAATAAAAGTCGATCGTAGATAAAATATTACTGTGCCTTGTTTCTGACCAGTATTTCATCGATCATTCCATAAGTCTTGGCTTCTTCTGCCGTCATCCAGTAATCCCGGTCCGAATCTTTTTCAATCTTCTTGTAAGGTTGTTTTGAATGATTGGCAATGATTTCATAAAGTTCTTTTTTCAACTTTACGATTTCGCGTGTCTGAATCTCAATATCGGAAGCCTGACCCTGAGACCCGCCCATGGGTTGATGAATCAATACCCGGGAATGGGTAAGCGCCGTCCGTTTACCGGCAGCTCCGGCGCAAAGGATGACGGCTCCCATGCTGGCAGCCATTCCTGTACAGATAGTGGCAACATCGGGAGCAATGTACTGCATCGTGTCATAGATTCCAAGACCTGCACTTACACTGCCACCCGGCGTATTAAGGTAGATCTGGATATCACGACGCGAATCCGAGCTTTCCAGAAAGAGAAGCTGAGCTTGTATAATGTTGGCTACATAATCATCAATAGGAACCCCTAAAAAAATGATCCGGTCCATCATCAGTCTTGAAAACACGTCCATTGTTGCAATGTTCAGCTGGCGCTCTTCTATGATGGTAGGGGAGATATAGTTTTGCATGATCGACGTATAGCGATGCATATTCATGCTGCTGATTCCGCGATGCTTTGTTGCGTATTTATAAAACTCGTTGCTTTCCATAAAAAATGTTTTTATTTGTTATCGGTAGCTAATTTAATAAAATCTTCGTATGAAACTTCTTTTAAATTAAGGGTAACTACAGATTTTAACAAATCAAGAATCTTTTTGTCGTGCAGCTGATCATTAATTTTGCGAACTTCTTCCGTGTTCTTCATAAATGAGTCGACGATGCCTTCAATCTGATTGCGGGTGTTTTCATCCATATCTTCCGAAAAACGGAACATGGACCTGTAATGGCTGCGGATATCTTCTTCGGTAACCTTAATGTCATTTGCAACCATGATCTTGTTTTCAATGAGCTGCCATTTTACCGAATTCGCATAATGTTCATATTCTGCGTCAACTTGCTCCGTGGTGATTTTGCCTTCATTGCTGTTTACAATCCAGCGTTTCAGAAAACTATCGGGTAACTCCAGGTTGGCCTGTTCGATTAACTGTTTAATGGCCTTGTCCAGGAATGCCCTGTCGCTTTCGTGCTCAAATGAAGAGGCTGCATCCTTGCGGATCCGTTCACGGAAGTCTTCCACTGTCTTTAATTCGTCACCCGGATAGAGCAAAGCAAAAAACTCTTCATTCAGCTCGGGTTCTTCCTGGTGGGTAATTTCGTTAACGGTATATGAAAAATCTGAAGTAAGCAATTCGGCTTTTTCCGTTTCAATGCCCAGCATGGCTCCAACTTCGACGGCATTTTCAAATGCCTTCATGGGATTAAATACCACGCTGGTACCGGCGGTCAAACCAATGAACTGATTTTTCAACGCTTCGTCTTTAACCGCTTCTATCAGTATCGAAGCATCTTTTTTAATTCCGTTCTCTTTGGGTTCACCGTTTTCGAGTTCTGCAAACGAACCCGACAACCGGTCTGTTGCTTCAGCCACATCTACCGGTACTTGTTTGCCATGCCGTTTGCGAATATCGTCAACATAGTGATCAACCATTTCGTCTGAAATGATGATATTGTAGTAATCTACCGTGAGACTACTGTTTACTTCAATGTTTATCTCCGGCTGAAGACCAATTTCAAATTTAAAAGTAACATCTCCCGGTTCATTAACATCAAGATCGAGTGGACCGTCATTGATGGCAATAGGGCTGCCCAAAATTTCCAACTTGTTTTCAGTGATGTAGCTATTCAGGTTTTCGGAAACGGTTTTATTCAGCTCATCAGCTGTAACCGCAGCTCCGTACATCCTTTTTATCATGGAATAGGGAACTTTACCCGGTCTGAAACCTGGCATGTTAGCCTTGTGCTGATAATCCTTCAATATTTTTTCTACCTTGCCCTGATAATCGGCGGGATTAAGTTCAACCTTCAAAACGGCATTGAGCGTGCCGGTATCTTCTCTGGTAATATTCATCTGAAATGTTGTTTGGTTTAGCCTTTATTATTATGTTGTTGAATGTCAATAAGCTTATCGGGACAATCCCGGTATGCATTTAAAGCGTGCAAAGGTAATTATATTTTAGAAAAAAAGCTAATCAAATGAACCGCTTGCTCATCATGCACGAATCCATCGACGGATCTTTCGTGCAGGATGGCCGGTGTTCGAATCCTTCTATTGTAAAAACGCTGCGACGCGGTCAAAAACAGTGGTGTAGCTTTTCATCAACAGATCATCATATTTGGCTACGGGTTGAAAAGGATCTTCGTGTTTGTATTGGTATTCAAAATCGAGAGCATCAACCCGAATCGGAATATCAAGCGAAGAGCCTTTCAGGGTATACATCATTTCGTAGGGCGGAATCACCGTGTCTTGTGCCAGGCCGATTGCCGCAATCCGGTTTGACAAGTTCCTGAATATTCCTTCCCTGAAATCCTTTAAGATTTTATAATTCAACATGCTGCGAAAACAAATCCCTTCCAGGTGGTCGTTGCCTAAAAAGTGCCCCAGCCTTTTATCCTGTTTCAGATGACTCTCCAGATGTTCCACTACATAAGAATACAATTCCACATCAGCTTCACTGTCCAGAATAAATTTGGTGACCGGGGAGTACCGGTTGAAAGTTGACCCTCCACAGAAGATAAACAGGCGTGATGCTTCAAATAATTTGTCGTGGTTTGCCATCATCAGGATCTGGGATAAAAAGCTGCCGATGGAATAGGCGAAAATATCGAATGTCGCATTGTCCGATATAAAAGAATGATTGCCTTTATGCACGCCGGTGATGAAGTCGATCACATCATGATAGGTTTGCAGGCCTGACCATAAATAACGTTGCGGCTTGGTTTGCAACCGGGTACTGATGGCCACGTTTGTCAAAGTGGAATCGATGATATACGGAAACTGCTGCTTCCTTTCGCTGCTCAAAGCATACATCTTTCTCGAGTCGCTCCAGATGTGGGGAGCCCTGTTCATGTGAAAGGCAATGGGAAACAAGACAACCGCTTTTCCGGTAAGCAGACATAAACGATATGCCCAGGGCAGATATTTATGCCAGTATTTCTCATTCAGTCCGTGAAACATCATGATGACCTTTTCAGTCTTTACCGCACCTTTGGGGGTAAAGACAGAATACCTGAAATTGCGGTTTTCAATCACCTCTGAATCCGCAACATCAACAGGACTCGATAATGATGATTTTACCTCTGTATTATTTTCCCCCTGAAAAGACTGCTGATGTTCAGGGCAATAATAACTATTTTCTCCGGGAAGTATTTTGTAA
>JAUZOX010000090.1 GCA_030706265.1 Bacteroidota bacterium
ATACTTTTTTGTTCCATCCTGAATTTAAAAACGTCAGGATCATCATTGATGTTGATCCGGCTTAACCCGTCAAATGACTATTTCTTTTCTACCTTCTCCGGCTTAATCATCAGGAATACATCCTCACTGTCTTTTTTCATGAAATAACGCTCACGTGCAAATTTCTCAAGATGAGTGGAATCAGACATGAGATCATAAGTTGCCTCGCTGTCCGCTGCTATTTGCTGAAGATAAAACTGCTTTTCTTTTTGATATTGATGGAGGTTTTTCCTCATCTCAATCTGATTGATAATATTGTTTTTATCAAAGAAAGTCATCCACGCAATGAATAACACCAATGTGATGAAGAATTTATTTTTTATCAGAGAGAGCAGTTTTCGGAACATATGCGAGATATTATTAACACAAAGGTAAATAATGAAGAGAGGTCTGACATCATTATTTTATAGATTTTGTTATTAACAGCCCTCCATTTTAAGACAACCACAGGATTGTGGATAACTATTTTAATCCATCGGTTCAAAGCGGGCATTTACAAGCATTAATTGGATCTTTTTCTATTCGATGCAACACTGTTCATTAAAAAAAGACCTTAAATGTATCTATATTTTCGAATATGCAAAAATATACAATAAAAATTTATTTCTTGAAATATAATATTTTGATTATCAATGTTTTTAGTTTAAACGGCTAAAAATATTTAAAAATATTTATTGATTTCTTGCTTATAAATTAAAAACAGTGATTACTTTTGCAAAAGCAATCAAGATAAAAAATGATCAGATCAACTCAAAATATTTGGTGGTGGCGCTTAAAATTTACGAGAACATCGTGAGTTAACGAGCTATGCCCCCATTAAAAAGGCCTTTCGTACCACGAGAGGCCTTTTTTTTTACATTAAAAATTTTGCCATCATGAATACCATCAAAACCAAAACAAAACAACTGCTTTCAGACACCATTACACCGGTAGCGCTGTATTTAAAGATCCGCGACAAGTTTCCGGGATCAATTTTACTTGAAAGCGGCGATTACCATGGAGGTGAACACAGCTTATCGTACCTCTGCCTTCAACCCATTGCCGGTTTTATTGTGCAAAACGGAATCGCCAGTATCGATCTTCCGGGAGAGGAGCCTAAAAAAATCACAGTTGAGAATCCTGAGATGGCGACCCGATTGCTGGATGAATTTGGAAAAGCAGTGAATCCGGTCAATGACGAGGGAATGTCTTTTAACGGCATTTTTGGATATCTGAGTTTCGAATCGGCAGCATTATTTGATAAAATCAAGCTGCGCGATTCAAAAGATATTCTTCCCATACCCGATATCCGCTATCATTTTTACAAATACCTCATCGTCATCAACCATCACCAAAACAAGGCGACGCTTGTTGAAAATCTTCTGGATGGAGAGGAATCCTCTATGGAGAAGCTGGAACATTTGTTGCTTTTCAGTAGCGTTTCCTCATTCCCCTTTGCCCTCAAAGGAGATGAAGAATCGAATATGAGTGACCAGGATTATATGGAGATGGTAAAAAAGGGCAAGTCACATTGTCGGAGGGGCGATGTGTTCCAGATAGTGCTATCGCGCAGTTTTTCACAGCAATACACCGGCGATGAGTTTAATGTATACCGCAGCCTGCGATATATCAACCCTTCGCCGTGGATGTTTTACTTCGACTATGGAGATTACAGCATCTTTGGGTCATCCCCGGAACATCAGATTCTCATTCGCGACAACAAAGCAACCATCAGCCCCATTGCCGGAACTTATCCCAGGACCGGTAATGATGCTCAGGACCTGGAACTGGCAGAACGTCTTTCGGCAGATCCGAAAGAGTCTTCCGAACATGTGATGTTGGTAGACCTTGCAAGGAATGATCTTAGCAGACATGCGCGCAACGTTTCGGTCACCGCCTTCAAAGAAGTACAGTATTTCTCCCACGTCCTGCACCTGGTCTCGACCGTAACCGGCGAGATGGTTAATGGAGCGACTCCGGTCAAGCTGTTGGCCGACACCTTTCCCGCAGGAACGCTTTCAGGAGCTCCCAAAGTGATGGCCATTGAACTCATCAGCAAATATGAGCCAACCCGCCGGGGCTTTTATGGGGGCGCCATCGGAAAGATCGGATTTGACGGAAGTCTGAGCCATGCCATCACCATCAGGTCCTTCTTAAGTAAGAATAACCGGCTCTATTTCCAGGCCGGTGCAGGGATTGTCGACAAGAGTGTAGAACAGAATGAGCTGCTGGAAGTAAAGAATAAATTAGGGGCTCTCCGTTCAGCACTTAAAATGGCAATAACGATTTAACAAAAAACAGATAAAAAAACCGATTGGCATGAAACGAGCCTGATTGAAGATCACAAACTAGAATAAAATTCTTGCACGCGAGTTTCATAAGTCCTATTAATAAAAATTATTAACGCATGAAAATACTGGTCCTTGATAATTACGATTCCTTTACTTATAACCTGGTTCATTATCTTGAAGAATTGACCGGTGAAAAGATAAGAGTAGCCCGCAATGACGAAATAACGATTGAAGAGGCTGCAGCATATGACCGTATTGTTCTTTCACCCGGTCCCGGAATCCCCGATGAAGCCGGAATAATGAAAGAACTGATCTTAAAGCTGGCTCCCGAAAAAAGCATTCTGGGTATCTGCCTGGGAATGCAGGGTATAGCAGAGGTATTTGGAGGCCAACTCACGAATTTGGCAGAGATTTATCATGGTGTGGCTACCGATATCCGGATCATGACCCCATCCGATACTATGTTTAACGGATTGCCCCATGTTTTTAAAGGCGGACGTTATCATTCATGGATCGTTGACAAAGCTACATTACCCGATTGCCTTGAAATAACAGCAACGGATGAGAGCGGATTAATAATGGGAATCAAGCATAAGCAGTATGATGTCTGTGGATTACAGTTTCATCCCGAATCTGTACTCACCGAATATGGTAAACAAATCCTTGCAAACTGGTTAGGCATTGCCGATACGCAAAAAAACCAGATGCCAATACTGCCCTCTTTGGGAAATGATCATTTTGCAAGTCCGAATGTTTTTACCGGTACATTTTGTTAACCCATGAATCGATGATTAAAAAATAAGCTGTCCACACACTCACTAAATATGAACCGGGCATGCCTGAAAACACCGAAAAGGGGAAAAACCATTCATGCGAGTTACACACGACCATTTTAATACAAATCATTAACAAATGAAAGCTATTTTCAACCGATTATTTCAATATCAAACACTCGACCGTTCTGAAGCAGAAGCGATTTTGATGAATATTGCTTCCGGACAGTTGCACGGGTCCCAGATTTCTTCCTTTTTAACCATCTATATGATGCGTCCGATCACACTGGATGAGCTGCTGGGATTTCGTGACGCAATGCTCAACTTATGTATCCGCATTGATCTGCATGAATTTAACACAATCGATGTCTGTGGTACCGGTGGCGATGGCCATAACACCTTCAACATTTCAACTATCGGCGCCTTCCTTTTGGCCGGATCAGGAGAAAAGGTAGCCAAGCACGGCAATTATGGTGTTTCATCAAACTGCGGATCCTCAAATATTCTTGAATATTTCGGATATAAATTTTCCGCAAGTCAGGACAAGCTCAGGAACGAACTTGATAAAACCGGAATATGTTTTCTGCATGCACCGCTCTTTAACCCTGCCATGAAAGAAGTGGGAGGCATCAGGCGAGAGCTGGGTGTAAAGACCTTTTTCAACATGCTCGGCCCCATGGTCAATCCTTCCGTTCCGGCCAATCAGCTTGTTGGGGTTTACAACAATGAACTGGCTCGCCTCTACCGTTATGCATATGAACTGGGCGAGACAAATTATTCAATCATCCATAGCACGGATGGTTACGATGAAGTTTCGCTGACCGGTCCGTTTCGTGTCATCACCAGAAATGGTGAGCAGTTGCTTACCCCCGAATTGGTTGGGATGCAGAAGCTGGAACAGGAACAATTATTTGGAGGAAATACGGTGGAAGAAGCCGCTGCAATTTTCATGCATGTTTTAAATGGCAAAGGAACCCAGGCACAGAACGACGTCGTATTGATAAACTCAGCTATGGCTTTACAGGTATTGCATCCTGATCAAAAACTTGAACAATGTGTCGCGACAATGCATGAAACACTCTTTTCAGGAAAAGGACTCGAGGCTTTCCGCAAACTAATCAGCCTCAACAATTAGTACGATAATAAAAACACATTACAGAGACCTCAACCCCAAAATATTGACATGGATACCATACTCGCCGATATCATAAGTTACAAAAGGAAAGAAGTCAGAGAACGACAGGGAAAAAATCCGCTTACACTGGTGCGGCAATGCATTCCGTATTCTACTCCGGTTACTTCATTGCGCCAGAAACTGTTAAAAGAAAATGAAAGCGGCATCATTGCCGAGTTCAAGCAAAAATCCCCCACCTTAGGGGTGATCAGCTCCAATGTTTCAGTGGCGACGGTAACAAGCGGATATTCAAATGCAGGCGCCACGGCTCTGTCTGTATTGACGGATAATCATTTCTTTGGCGGATCTCTCAACAATTTCAGTGTAGCCCGTCAGCACAATAGCTGTCCAATGTTGCAGAAAGATTTCTTTATTGATGAATATCAAATATATGAAGCCCGTGCACTCGGTGCCGATGTCATCCTGCTCATTGCGGCAGCCCTGACCATCGAGGAAGTCAAAAAATTTGCTTCTCTGGCAGCCGCATTGGGGATGGAAAGCATCCTGGAAATACACACTGCCGATGAGTTAGCCTGTTTATGCCCTGAAGTCAGCATTGTCGGAGTCAACAACAGAGACCTCAAGACTTTCGTCACCGATCTGAGCCGGGCTGAAGAATTGTCGTCACTGATACCTTCGGAATATGTGAAGATAGCTGAAAGCGGGATCAGGAATCCCGGAGACGTGATCAGGTTGAAAAAGGCAGGCTACAATGGTTTTCTGATAGGGGGACAGTTTATGACGCAGGCCGATCCGGTCAAGGCTTGCGCAGACTTCATCAGTCAGATTCCTAAAAATCCATATACACATGTACATTAAAGTTTGCGGAATCAAGTATCCTGCTAATATGTTGGCAATTGCGGCTACCAGGCCGGATATCATGGGGTTTATTTTCTATCCCGGATCGCCGCGATATATGGGCCATCACCTGACTCCCGATGACCTCCGTTCGATTTCGCCGAATATCATGAAAGCAGGTGTCTTTGTGAATGAGTCAAGCGAAGAGATACTGAGGATTGCAGAAATGTATGGGCTCGATGCGGTACAACTGCATGGGACGGAATCTCCGGAGGAGTGTGAAGCGGTTAGTCGTGCCGGATTTTCTGTCTTCAAAGCTTTTAGTATCGGCAAAGATTTCTCTTTTGAATATACAAAACCTTATGCATCAAGCTGTCGTCTGTTTCTTTTCGACACATTCGGGAAAGGTTACGGCGGAACCGGTACTCATTTCAACTGGGAAAAGTTGCAATCATACAACGGAAGCACACCGTTTTTGCTGAGCGGCGGACTTGGTGCCGACGATGTTGTTAAGCTTAAAGATATAAAGCACCCTGCTCTTGCCGGATATGACATCAACAGCAAATTTGAAATCAGACCCGGAGAAAAAGATGTTGCTAAAGTTGAGCGGTTCATTGAATTGCTCAGATCATAAACAAAATATGAATATGAATAATGCGTTCATGCAAGCTCCATACGACCTATTTAATCAAATTATTTACAGATGACAAAATCAAATTATAATATCAATGACGCCGGCTTTTATGGTGAGTTTGGCGGTGCATTTATCCCCGAAATGTTACAGAAAAATGTAACAGAACTCCTGGACAATTATCTTAAAATTATGTCCGACCCGGAATTCAAGACAGAACTCCGGACGCTGTTAACGGATTATGCCGGAAGACCCTCCCCTTTATATTACGCGTCCCGGCTTTCAGCTCAATACCAGGCCAACATCTACCTTAAGCGGGAAGATCTCAACCATACCGGGTCGCACAAGATCAACAATGCATTGGGACAGATTCTGCTGGCAGAACGTCTTGGGAAAAAACGGATTATAGCAGAAACCGGCGCCGGACAACACGGAGTTGCAACGGCAACGGTTTGTGCCTTGAAAGGCCTTGAGTGTGTGGTCTATATGGGCGAAACCGATGTCAAAAGACAGGCTCCCAATGTAGCCAGAATGCGTATGCTGGGTGCTAAAGTCGTCCCCGTTACATCAGGAAACCGAACGCTGAAGGATGCCACCAATGAAGCAATCCGTGACTGGATCGGCCATCCGGAAGACACGCATTATATCATTGGTTCCGTGGTAGGGCCTCACCCCTATCCGGACCTGGTTGCCCGCTTCCAGTCGGTGATCTCCGAAGAGATGCAGGAACAGCTGCTTTCAAAGACGGGACGATCATACCCCGATGCCGTTATTGCCTGTGTTGGAGGGGGAAGCAATGCTGCCGGTGCTTTTTACCACTTCATCGACAATCCCGATGTAAAGCTATACGGTGCAGAAGGTGCAGGAAAAGGAATCGATACACCCGAAACCGCTGCAACCATGGCCGTAGGGAGTTCAGGGATTCTCCACGGCAGTAAGATTTTGCTGATGCAGGATAAATATGGACAAATAACCGAACCTTATTCCATTTCGGCAGGGCTTGATTATCCCGGAGTAGGTCCGCTGCATTCCCATCTTCATGCAACAGGGAGGGCCACGTACTTGTCTGTGACGGATGAACAGGCTTTACAGGCTGCACTTCAAATCACCCGGCTTGAAGGAATCATCCCCGCATTGGAGTCGGCACATGCCTTAGCCGCATTGAACATGATACCTCTCCGCAAAGAAATGAACGTAGTAGTCAACCTCTCCGGCAGAGGTGATAAAGATATGGATACTTATACACATTATTTTGGATTCGACAATGAACAGAATTGACAACTTATTCCAGACCAAAAAGAACAACATACTTTCGATCTATTTCACGGCAGGTTTCCCAAACCTGAATGACACCGAAGAGATCCTCCTTCAACTGCAAAATGCAGGCGTCGACATGGTAGAAGTCGGCATGCCCTTTTCCGACCCGATGGCCGATGGGGTCGTCATTCAGGACAGCAGTCACCAGGCACTTCTCAACGGAATGAATCTGGATATTCTTTTTGATCAACTTATCAAAATCAAAAAAGAAATTCGGATACCCATCATTCTGATGGGCTACTTCAATCCCGTCTTTAAATATGGCGTCAACAACTTCTGCAAAAAATGTGTTTCCGCAGGGGTTTCAGGAGTTATCATTCCCGATTTACCGCTTGAAGTGTATTTGGATGAATATGCCGCTTTATTTGACCAGCATGAACTGTATTACATACCGCTGGTCACCCCGCAGACCCCTGATCAACGCATTGCTAAGCTCGGCATGAAAAGCAAAGGATTTATTTATATGGTCAGCACGGCATCCATAACCGGGTCGCGTCCAAATCTGGAAAACAACCATGATTATTTTCTCCGTGTTAGAAAAATTCTACCCGAAACGCCTTTAATGATTGGATTTGGAATACAGGATTCCAATTCTTTCGCGACTGCAAACAAATACGCCAACGGAGGAATTATCGGGACGGCATTTATCAGAACCTTGAAGGAGGCTTCAATGAAGACAGATTACAAAGAAATTCTCAGCCATAAAATTGATGCTTTTATCCAAAGTATCAGGGGAAATTGAAAACAAACCTGCATAATAAACTGATTCATACCCACCCCGGATAAAAAATCAGGACCGCCTCGAAAGAAATTATTGAAGCCGAACCCAAAGTTCATGTGTTCTCTTGCGGGCGGCAAGGACAAATAATAAGGAACCCACCGTTTTATTTTAATCCGGATGGACTTTTATTAAAAGCAGAACGTTCCATGAAATGAATGTTGGCCTTACAAAGAGTCGTCGATAAGATTGTTCTTCGTAAGGCCAACCTGTTTTGCAGCCTTCGTTTATTTTAACGATGGCTTTTTATTTTTTCTTATTCCAGTTAAAGTCAACTTTCAGACCGGCCTTTACCCATCTGCCCGGTTGTGGCACATTGGCATTATCAAAATATTCCACATCAAACAAGTTTGTAGCCTCTGCATACAGCGTAAAGATCGAATATTTCCAATATATTCTTGCGTCCGCAAGCCAGAAAGGTTTATAGGAGACCACATTCCCAACCTGGGCATTGTCCCATTTTTGATATTGTCCATACCTGCTCTGGTAACTCAACCGCCATGTTGCACCCAAGCCCCATTTGATCTGATGATCGAGGCCGATGTCCAGTTTGTGGCGCAATTGATCAAGTACGTATTTTGACATCAACAACCCGCTGTTCTTATCTGCGCTTAAATAAGCATAATCGACACTGATGGATGTGATCGGAAAATGATCGCCGTATGTCTTACGGGGGAACCATTTCCCTGAGATTTCAAATCCGGCAACATTGACTTCAGTCAGGTTCATTGATCTCCAGACTGTTTCCAATGGCGACTTGACCCAGTCAATCATAT
>JAUZOX010000091.1 GCA_030706265.1 Bacteroidota bacterium
GTCGGGTTCAGACTCAAAGTATACGAATCGCAAAAATTGAGTCTGCGATTATCTTTCAAACTTACATGATAATCTGACGCATACTCCCACCGAAGAAAACTCAAGACCACCACCAATAGCATTGTTGACACCAAACTCAAAGCTCAAAGTGTCTCTTGCGTGCGGCAATAACCGGAAAACAGCCTTGTATTACCCCAATCCCCCCTTCTACATCCCTTTATGGCAGGAGATATTGGGGGCAAACTGGTATTTGCCTGGTACCTACGCCCTATTTGGTAAGTAATTACTCCCTCGCTTGGGAACCAGTTAAATAGTGAGCTGTTGCCAGCTAAATACCGGTCAAATACCAGTTAGTGTAGAAATAAAGGAGAATAAAAGGGGAATAGTCTTCTGATAACATGCCGGTTAACCTGAGAAATTATTTTAAAGAATGGGAACTGAAAAGTCCATGGAAAACCGTCCCGAAACAAGAGATAACCTTCCCAGACCCTACGCCTTTTCAATGACCAATCGATGCACAACCTATGCCATTAACCCGGAGCATATCCGGGACATATCCGGTTGTAACCCGGTGTTAATCCGATAGCCGTAACCGAATATGCAACGGATATGCATGGGATATGCTCCGGATTTGCTTTGCCTTCAGGGCTGATGTCAGGCACCGGAAAAGCTTGTAAAAGGCAAAGGGTATGAGAACCTTATCTAAAGACAATCCTGTTTTTTGATGATCATTGAAAACATGTAAAAATGCCGCACGGCAATAATACCCAATAAAAAACAGGCCTTTTAGATACCAAAAGGCCTGTTTTCATGAAATTGTCCGATGCCGGCGGCCCGGCAGGCAATCCTGTTATTCTGCCCGCAATGCGGTTATTTTTTCGCTGATGAGATTGTAGACTTCATCTTTGACCGAAACCAACGGGAGGCGCAATATATTATCACACAACCCCATGGCGTGCAAGGCGGCCTTTATTCCGGCAGGACTCCCGTCCATGAAAATGGAAGTCATGAAATCAGTCAGCCGGTAATGGATTTTGGCTGCGGCCCGGTAATCCCCTTTCAGACATTCTTTGATCAGCGATGCCATCAACCCGGGACAAGCATTTCCGGCTACCGAAATAACCCCCACGGCGCCCAATGACATGATGGGAAGGGTCAGCAAATCATCGCCCGAGATCACAGAGAACCCTTCAGGTTTATTCTTTATGATCTCCATGATCTGAGCCATGTTTCCCGAGGCTTCCTTGACGGCGATAATGTTCCGGTGATCATGTGCAAGTTTTAACGTAGTGGAAGCGGCTATATTGACCCCGGTCCTGCCAGGTACGTTGTATAACACTACCGGCTTGGGTGAGGCATCGGCAACGGCCATATAATGCGCATAGAGTCCGCCCTGCTGAGGCTTGCTGTAATAAGGCGCCACGGTCAATATGGCATCGACACCATTCAGATCGGTGGACCGGATCGTCCTGACAAGGGCTGCTGTGTCGTAACCACCCATTCCCAATACGATCGGAAGCCTTCCGTTATTGAAATCAAGAATAAAATCGAGTATCTTCCTTTTTTCATCGCCGGAAAGCGTAGGCACTTCACTGGTCGTTCCCTGAACTACCAGATAGTCGATTCCTTCGTTAGTGACTAATTCCAATAAACGTTTGAGTGAAGGATAATCCACCTCACCTGTTTTGTTAAAAGGGGTAATTAAGGCCACCCCGGCTCCATTCAGTTGTATCATAAATTAGCGATTAACCTTTGATATGTAGTTTCTTACATGTTGAATGAAATCATGAAGCGTTTGAACCTGCTCCGAATGAATCATCAAGTCATAAAATTTAGCATTTCTTTCCGTATACCTTCCGACTTTAAAATGTGCTTTGGATAAGAGTCCCGTATAAATCAACGGTTTATAGTCATCCATCGATAAGTCGATCAGCAAGTCGAATTCTTCTTCGCAAAAGGATTGAACAAAGGGTGCAGTCGGTTTATAAAACCAGTTTACACTCCTGGGGTTCAAAATAAACCAGGATAACTTTTGAACATAATAGCGGGGAATGGACCTGTCATCAGATTGCCCGATCACTTTCACATCCCGTTTACCATCCTTCAACCCGTCAACAAATTCATTGATCAGTTTATCCGTCTCCTCATCGGCAAAATGATACAGAATGCCGATAGTGGAAACCTCATTCATGTTAAATTGGCGATGATCCCTTTTAAACGTTGAAAGGTCTTTTTTCAGATTCTTTTCAAAAGCAAAATCCCTGAGATGTTTGAATATTTTCACGATAAGTTCTGTGTTTTGCTTGCCTCCAAAGATACAGGATGCAAAATTAGCAATTGATTAATGTTAAAAAACCACCATTTACTGTTTTCAATGTCGTTTTTAAGATTTTAACAAATACGTTTAAATTTCTTTAATTCAACACAGCAATACGCTATCCGGAATCATATAGTGCAGTAAAGTTAATCAAAATGAAATGAAAAACAAATTGATGCTATCGCCTGTTTGTGACCCGTTTAAGGGTAAGCAAATTCATTGCATTGCTACCCAGTCCTGATACGTGCTTGCTGACAAACCGCAACACTTCATCATAGTATAGTACTACTACCGGAGCATCCGTCATCACCAGGCGGTTCATTTTCAGGTAGAGTTGATATCGCTTTGTGTCGTTTACCTCCCTTCTGGCCTGTTCAAAAAGGCGGTCAAACTCCGAATTGCTGTAATGGGTATAATTGGGCCCGTCGGGACTGTGGTTTTTGCTATAGAAGACGGAGAGATAATTTTCGGCATCGGGATAATCGGCAATCCACGAACCCCTGAAGAAGGGGGCTTTACCCTGGGCCATCATTTCGCGCAGCGTAGCAGGGGGAGTGACATCGATCCTGACATCAAACCCGGTTTGATTCAACTGCTGCTGAATGTATTTGCACAAATCAAGATAGGTCGGATTGGTAATCAGCGTAATGGGAGGAAGACCTTTGCCGTTGGGATAACCCGCCTCAGCCAGCAATTGTCTGCTGCGGTCTGGTTGATAATCATAGCCATGCATCATGGCAGAATCATAACCAGGCATTCCCGCGGGGATAAATCCAAAGACGCCGGGAGTGCCAATGCTGTTTCGCAGGTGCTTCATCATCTTGACCCTGTCGAAACCGTAATTGACGGCTTGCCGGATACGGATATCGTTGATCGGATTGGCTTTGTCGGAAGGATTACCGACAAAAAAGCCCAGGTATTCCGTGTTCAGGTATGGTTGGCGGATCAGGTTAAACCGGTCTTTGTATTTATCCTTCAACATCCCGGAACGGGTAAGCAGCTCGTCCTTATAACTGGCATCAATGCCCGACATATAATCCAGGTTTCCTTTAACAAATTCAAGAAAAGCAGCCTGTTTATCAATGATAAAGCTAATGCTTATTGCATCCAGGTAAGGAAGCCTCCTCCCCTTTTCGGTTTCAAAGTAACGGGGATTTTTCACCATGACCAGTTTGACGCCTTCCTTCCACATCTTGAAGCAAAAGGGGCCGGTGCCCACGGGATGGTTTCTGAAGTCGGCGCCATAGCGCAGAACGGCTTCACGGGGTACAACCGAACAATATTGCATGGTGAGCAAGCCAAGGAAAGGAGGAAAAGTTTCCCTGAGGCGGATGACAAAAGTGGAATCGTTTGCCGCCATGAAACGGGTATCTTTTCCAAAAACCCATGCTCCGGGTGATGCGATTTTGGGATCGATCAGCCGTTTAAAACTGTACTCAAAATCAAAGGCATTGACGGGTCGTCCCTTGCCACCCCGAAATGAGGGATCGTCGTGGAAACAGACATCCTTGCGAAGGTGAAAAGTATAGGTGAGTCCGTTGTCGCTGATCTGCCAGTTTTTGGCAATACAGGGCTGGATGTTGAGATGGTCATCGATTTGAACCAGTCCGTTAAAGATTTGATTTACGGCCCAGATATTGCTGGTGCTGCGTGCAAAGGCCGGATCGAGTGAAGTGATGCCGGCCGATTCATTGTACTTGAATATCTGATATTTTTGATTGTTTTGATGTGTGGAAGTGCAGGCGACGGAAAGAATCACCAAGCCCGAAAATAGTGGAATACGGAAATCCATCCTCGATTTTTTTTAACAAACTTACAAAAAAATCAGCAGAATCATTTCCAATATTCAGGAATCTTTAAACACCTATAGACGCAAAATATTGTCTCTACAAAAATTGAACAAACCTTTTTTAGGCTTTGGCCTTAGAATCAGAATTTCTCCTTTAAAGGGTTTTGAACTACCGGAGCAAGTGTTTTCTGCCCATCCTTCTTCAAACCAATCTCCAATTCGGGAAGCAATACCGCATCAGGACAAATATATGTTACCGGCATAAATGTATAGTAAAGATTACATACCATTTTATTGTTTGATGTTCCCAATATCGTCTTCATAAAACCTCTGCGAAAGTCGCGAACTTCTGCATCCCTTACCAATTCTTCGCTGCCATCTTCCAAATTGACCCTGTAGAGATATAAAAGGGGGTATGAGTTGGCAGTTAAGCTAAGCTGGGAATCATCCAATTTGCGACAGATATAAGCATATTTATACCCATTTTCCTTTACTTTTTTAAATAAAAGTTGTTTCAGACTATCTTTTGTCATACCACGTGAAGTGCTGATATCCAATACACCCGGATTAATCATTGCAGGAAGTGAATTGGCGTTGGAAAGGACTCGAAAATAGCCATTAGGAGCTTTATTGTATTTTGTCTGCATACGGCTGCCAAACACGTTCTTAAGGATTCCGTTCTCGACCAGGACAAGTTCTTTATCAGGTACAATACCTTCAATGTCAATATCAAAATAACCTGTAACTTTCTTGCCTTCGAACTGCTCCAAATAAGGCAAACTTTTAATGGTGTACTCCGTGGCTATCACTTTGGTGTTCATTTTCTCCTGCAATGTAATCGGACCTGTTCCCTGGACAGGTTCGCGTGTTGCAAATACCCCTGAGCCGGTAAATAGCTCTAAATAAAATAGTGTTGAGACCGTAAGACCTTCAAAGAGCACAGGGCCCGAATAGGTCTCCTGAATTGGCTTTGCTTTTTCAATATTGACAAACCTGTCAGCAAATTCTTTAACCTTTGCTTTGAGTTCATCTTTGGATGGCAGATCTTTATCTTCCAGAACAGTCAGGTTCATTTTATCGGATATGTTTTTCCCATCGATAAGCGCCCTTGCTGTTACTTCAAACATCAATAAATTGTTCGGAAAACTGTATTTTGAGTTTTCTGAATTCACTACAAAGACATCATTCGAACCAAATCTTATACTAACATCGGACTTATCAATTTCGGGATAATCCTTGAATATTGCCGAAAGCTCCTCAACCAACCGGCTCATCTTAACATTATCGCTAACAACAGTGTTGGGCGCAGATATTTTCGCAACGGGTTTTACTTTTGCAAAATCATCCAATCCGGCTTCTTCCGGGGAAATGTTCTTTTGCTTGAGTAACGCCATCTTTCTGCTGTATTCCTGGGCAGCACTTTTGTATGACATGTCAGTCAACCTCCAAAAATCGCGCTTAAGCTGTGCCCAATTATCATCAACGGTAGTGGAAGATTGACCAAAATTATATAGCGTTCTCTCGAAATTCATGACGTTTGTTCGATGATAACTGCCCACCAGAACTCTCACGGCACATCTTCGTGAAAAAGGTTCATCAGAAAAATTAATGATACTACCCAGAGAGGCCCTCACACTGTATCCTTTTCCCTCTGTTACCACGTATTCAATAAAAAAGGGTCGTTCCATATCAGGAAGTGACAATGTTTTCATGTTGCGTTCAAGTTCATCCTGCATGGCTTTAAAAAGAGGAGTACTGTTCTTTTCCTGCGCGGAAGCAGTTCCACAGATCAACAGCAAACCCAATAACAATTTGAAAATATTTTTAGTCATCGCTTTTAATTTTAAATAAGTGTTTGGGATTAGTTGTTTTCAGTCAAAGAAACTGTAGGACGATCAAGGATTGGGGGACGGTCTGTAGACTTGCCCTTGCGTTGCATCTCAACCTGTTTAACCAGGATTGAAGGAGAAACTGCGGTAACCGGAATGTTTCCAGACTCGGCACCACAATAACCTGTATATATTTCAGAATTACCACCTGCACAAATGATCTGTGAAAACATCGAAAGCGGAGTCCCAACTAAATCAACACCACGTACCATTTCGTCGGGTCTTCCATCTACAAACACCCTGTACACTTCAATCGGGGATATATTGAAAGCATTGGGTTGATTGGTCATGGTCAAGGTATAGCCACCCAAGACGGAGGCAAAAATATAACCATACTCTTTGCCTTGCTTTTTGGCTTCCTCGATCAGTAAACTGCGCAACTGTGCATCGGTTTTAAGGTCACTGGTAGTGACAATCAAGTTAGACTGACGGGAAGTCACATCCATACCCATCGAAGCCCTGGCATGACCGTTAGAACGTGTGAATCCATCTAAAGGAGTACGGGTCATCAGGAAATCCTTCAGTATCCCATTCACCACAACATTCACTTTCTCACTTCTTACCCCCTGGTCGTCGATGTTGTAATAACCGCTCAGATCCTGTCCCCTGAATTTCTTCGCTGTTGGATCCATCGTAACAGAAAAAGTAGAAGGCAATACACTTTCACCTACTTTTTTCTTGAAGGTTTGTCCATCACTTTCATTGCGCATCCTTTGACCTTCAACACGGTGACCAAAGATTTCGTGAAAGAATACGCCACTGGCAGTACCCAACAACAACGCCGGGCCGGTATAAGGTTGAACAACAGGAGCAGTGCGGATCTTGCTAAGTTTATCTACCAACTTCAGGACATCGTTTTCAATGACTTTATCATCAGGCAATCCATCAGGGTTAAAAGAAAAATAACTCAGATACAGGGGCAACTCCATACCGTCATCGGCCTTAACGCTTCCAGAGATCAGAACACGGACAGAGATGCGGTTCTCTGCTGTCTCGCTGCCATCTGTATCAATATAATATTTTCTGGAATTTTCAAAACTCAGTGTTGCTGTTCCACTTATAATATGTGGATCTTTCAGAAACAATGCAGAGTATTTTCTCAACCGTGCTTCCCATTTCTGACGGTCCAGTCGGATCTGGCTTCCGGTCATTGGTGGCTCAAAATATTTTACAACCTCTGCTTTGGTGAAGTCCATCGACTTGTCTTCTGCTGCTACATTTACGGATTTGCTTGCTTTGACTGAACCAAAGACATTTATAGCGAACCTGTAACTCCTGTCGAGTGCAGACCATATCGATTGCCGAATAGCTATATCATTGTCATCTACAGGCATTTGTTCCAATCCGGAACTACCCATGAATCTTTGACTCTCCGGATGATAATTATCTAACTTGTAACTACCCACACGAACTGTTGGAGTCAAAACGCGTTGATGAACTTCACGACTGGCGATCAAAGCGCCAAAATTGGTCTGTATGCCTTGAACTTTCGTGTCTTCCACCCTCAGCGAAATATAATAGGGTTTCAATGAACAGGTATCAAATATCTTCTTTTCACGCTGAAGTTCAGCTCTTAAAATATCTATCAGCTTATCCTGAGACCAGGCAGAGCTAATCAATGTCAGGAAAAAACATGCCAGTATAAGTCGTTTCCCTGTTGTACTAAAGACCTTTTTCATCTTGCGAGTTGTTGTTTTTTGTAACGTTAAAAATGGAATCACTCTAAAAGGCAGTCGGAAATGCTTTGTATAAATATCCTTTTATATAAAGAAATCTACAACTATTGAGAATAGAAATAGAATAATAATTTCAAATAAAAAGATTTGGCTAATATATAAATAAACCTTCAACTACCAAACGAATCAGCGAATAGTTAATTCATTTTTTAAAATGCAGTTTTATTTGAAAATCAAGGCCCTAAATAGATGAATATAATGACATTTGAATTCTAAAATATCCAAACCATTGCTCATCGGTGTTACTTTTTGACTATATTTTTATCAGCCAATACAGCCACTACATTCACACGAAAAGTAGAGGGAGCTTTTATGTTTACCACTTGCTTTGGATATATGACTGTTGTTCTGGAGTTTGTCAAAAAAAGTGATATAGAACTAAATATCAGGATATAACATAAAATCATTATCCGGAAGCAGTGCATATACAACAGGCTGTAGAGCACGTATAGAATAACTGTAGAGTAACTTTTTGTCTATATAGGTGTACTGAACAGTTACTCTAAAGGTGCCCGATAGGGAAATATTTTATACGTGACTTCTTTAATGATTCCGGTAGTGATCTGAGGGATTTTTACATTGATAAATTGGCATTAAACCTGATTTTAAAGAAGAATCCGGAATCAACAAAAAGGAAAGTGCAGGAGTTGATAAAATGCCAAAGATATGACAATATTATGGCAAATGATTGTATTTTACAGTGAACCCCGGAGGGATGAAAGTGTCAGATTTATAATACTTTTCCCCCCGGGGTTCACCTCGATTTTCCTTTCCTATAAA
>JAUZOX010000092.1 GCA_030706265.1 Bacteroidota bacterium
CGGTTAAAATTAAACTGACTTGCGGGTCAAGGTTCTGGGAAGTTGACTATGCGGCGATGGATTTTTCGAACAATGTTCCCGTAACCGTTGACCACCTGCTGGCCGCATCAGCAATTGATGAGAAAGGAAATGATGTCAGAAAATTGATAGCCGCTAAAGACCGGAAATATCTTTATCAACCAGCAGTTGGAAACAATGTGATACTTTCATTTAACGCCACACCTGTATCCGGAAACCATATTGCAACCCCTTTCTTACATACCAGGGGATATTATGAGGCAATCCGCAATTATAAGAATAAACCGGATATATCATATTTGAAGACATTTACGAAAAAAGGTTCGTTCATTAAATATACCCGTGAGAAGTACATTGAGTATGTCAGCAAGGATTCTATTCCCAATCATGCAGTTCCAGTACAATTCAAATAAAACGCCGTTTCGGAACAAGCTTAATGTGACTCTGCTAGAAATAAACTGTGAGCTGAGATGAAACGAGCATGATTGAAAAACACAAACACCGATCAAAATCTGGCAAGCGAGTTCCATCTGACCAATTTAATACAAATTATTTTTCGGATGAAATCAAAACAAACTATAATTAACGGTCTCTCGGGGACAGTGATTGGGCTATATATACGACTGGATGTATTGAGGATGGCTTGGAAATGGTCGCAAAATCTTGTCGGGTACCTGCATGTCCTTCAGGGTTTAAAGCGGATGGTCAATCAATATTTGGGCGAAAATATAAGACGAAGGTATGTAAAAGTCGATGGTCGGTATCATTGGAACCTTTATATCCCGGGGTGGAAAACATTGGCCTATACAAAGAATATCGAGAGCGAAGCATTCAGGTTTGCGCCCAATGGCAATAAAGCAAATCGGTTTACCAATGTCTTTTTGGCCATAACGAGTCGTTGTCCTTTGCGTTGTGAACATTGTTTTGAATGGGATGTGCTCAATGGCTCTGACACTCTTTCGCTTGCTGATTTGAAATCTATCGTAAACAGAATACAACAAGTAGGTAGCGGACAGATCCAGTTTTCAGGAGGAGAGCCGATGCTCAGAATCGACGATCTCATTGAAATCCTCCATTCTGCCATGCACGATACTGAATTCTGGATGTTGACTTCAGGATATAACCTCACGCTATTGAATGCCCAAAGGCTGAAACAGGCGGGTCTCGATGGGGTAGTGGTGAGTCTTGATCATTTTGATCCTGAAAAACATAATCAGTTCAGAGGTAATCCCCATGCTTTTGAATGGGCTGAAAAGGCAATCGTCAATTCGATCGAAGCCAATTTGGTTACTTCAATATCTTTATGTGCAACCAACTCTTTCGCGACTGAAGAAAACCTGATGCGATATATGGAGATGGCAAAAGCATTAGGGGTTTCTTTTGTACAAATATTGGAGCCACAGGCCGTGGGGCATTACAAAGGAATGCCGGTATCTCTTGAGACCGCCAACATCAAAATCATTGAAGATTTTTACTTTCGGATGATGCAGGATAAGGCTTACGCGAAATACCCCATTATTTGTTATCACGGCCATTATCAAAGAAAAGCTGGATGTTTTGGGGCCGGCAACAGAAGCCTTTATGTGGATCCCTATGGAGGTCTGAATCCCTGTCCATTTTGCAGACAGAAAGCAGGAAATGCTCTTACTGAAGATATTGTAGCGGTTGCAAACCGGTTCCAAAAGCAAGGATGCCTCATGCATCCGTCTTTCAAATAAGCAGGGACTATTATGACGTCGGACCATTAAAATTGGGGACATCGAACTCATTATTTTTTGAAACTCATCATCAAGATCATGATTGTACTCCTCTAAAAAGATCCTTTCAAGAGTTGAGGGATTTCCCTAATTATTCATTGCGGCCCTATAATAAACAGGGATTAATTTGATTTCTGAGGTTGTATTTATTAACTTTACGTAGTGTTTAAATTTATTATGTCTTTTTTATTAAAAACATACATATCATTACCCCATTTTGTAACGTGTCATAATCTTGATCTTTAAATTTAGAAATAACTCCTAAATACTAAGACCGGCTCTTATAAGCAACTTCTTTAACAACAGTGTTATTAATGCTTTCAATTCATTTTTTGAGTGTTTTCTTCTTTTATTGCATTTTGCCAATTATGGTAGGCATCAATAAAGGATTTTTGAAATTGTCGAAATTACACTGAGCGCAGATACAGCCGTTTTTTTAAGCAGTAATATGGAGTAACCGGAAAATCTGTCAAAAAGAGTACGGAGCGGAAGTCGAAAAGCTTTACGAGTAGACCAATTTTAAAAATGATGACTATGAAAAATATTTTAAAGTTCTCGCTTGTGGTTTTATTCCTCTTTTCGATAGGTGTCACTAAAGGGCAAGTCACCTGGGGGCCCAAAGTTGGATTGAATTTAGCATCCATGTCATTTAAAAGTTCCGGGATGAGTTTTAACCCTAAAATGATAGTCGGATTTCAAGTAGGGGCAGTGGCAGATATGACGATAAATGATGTTTGGTCTTTTCAACCGGGGTTATTATTGAATATGAAAGGTTCAAAATATACGGTCATGGGAGATAGCTGGACCATTAAGCCCCTTTATTTAGAGATTCCACTGCATTTGATGTATAAAATTGCAGAACAAGGATCAACGGGAAAATACTATGTTTTCACCGGTCCCTATTTTTCAATGGGTGTTGGTGGTAAAATCAAAGATGCTTCCGGATCACAGACAATAAAGTTTGGAGGGAGCTCCAGTGACGACCTGAGACGTTGGGACGGGGGTGCTGATTTTGGATTAGGATGGGAATATCAAAGTTTCCAAATCTCGGTACAGTATCAAGCAGGTATATCCAATACAATACCTAATGCTAGTAGCGACGAAAAGTCAAGGCACCGGGTTTTTGGACTTACGGTAGTCTATTTGCTGAAAAATAAATAAGCACAGGATAATATGAGTTTGTATACAAGTTGATGACATCTAAAATCCTAATTGAAAAGGCTTTGTGCGGGTTATGAAGATAATTCCGCATGAGGCCTTTTTCCGAATCAGACGAAAAAGTTGTGGGCGATATTAAGCGTAAATATTTTTTAATCGATAAAGAAAAAGACTAACTTTACCTACTTTTACGACTGAACTTTGTTCTTATAGCAAAAAGCTGCCGGTCCTTAAAAAGGTGTTGGTCAGTCAACTTCAATCGGTATCCCATCAACCGATTCAATTTTTTTTTGAATCTACTATATTTGCAAAGTAATTGGGAGAAGGATTCTATTTTAAAAGAGTCATAGGAAAATTCCACCCCTCTGGAAACATGCTCCAAAACTTACCCTACACAGCAGGTAATCTTGATAATTGAAAAAAATTGATGCATAGTTGAAAGATCCTTTTTGGATACTCTATAGGTATCCATGAAGTATCCATAAAGTATCCATAAAGTATCCATAAAGTATCCTTTAAACCTAAATTTTACCACCTTTTTACCCTCAATTTCGGATTCTTTTTAAACCTGTTTTTTTCCACCTTCATTATTGAATCTGGAGCTGCAAAAATTGGGACCATAAGTATACTCAGGGCAGCACAAAAAATATGCCAAAGAGAAATACAGGTGCAGTCTATAGATGGCGGAAAGGACTCAAAATCAACTACATGTCAGGTTGTTAGTCACTGCATAAAAGTGTATTATCCAAATATTTTCAATGCCTTTGGTCACAGAAGCACTGACGCTTTTGTAGATTTTTTCCATACTGATTCCGGGCTTTTGGGGATGGATCGAAAATGGGGGGGGCTTCATCAATCGATTAAAACATTGATACCTCTGGCTCAGACTTTTCGGACTGATCTCCTTATATAGTTGAACAATAAAAAAGCCTGTTAATTTTTTTGATTAACAGGCTTTGTGCGGATGAAGGGACTCGAACCCACACTCCTTTCGGAACCAGATCCTAAGTCTGGCGCGGCTACCAATTACGCCACATCCGCAAATGGGAATGCAAAGGTATAATTTTCTTTCTATAAAACAAGCATTCCCCGGTAATTAACTCTCTCCTGACTTTAATTCACGGAATAAACAGTTCTTTTTTCTTTTAACGATCCTGAATATTGCTCCTTTCGTGATTCGGCTTTTTGCAAGGCATCATAGACGACTTGTTGTATATTGGTGCGGATATTCATCTCCGATATTTTATTGTTTCCTGCATCGGGATAAATGCGATTTGACAGGAAAATATAGACCATCTTGTACCTGGGATCAGCCCAAACAAAAGTACCGGTGAATCCTGAATGTCCGAAACTTTCATCCGAGGCGCTGACACAACATGGTCCATTGATATTGGGGTCGAAAAGTTGCTTGTCCCATCCGAGCCCGCGACGGTTTAATGGTGAAAAATGATATTTTGTGAACTGGTCAATGGTCTCGGGATTGAAAAGCTGTATCCCGTTATACCGGCCTCCGTTAATCAACATTTGCATGATGGCTGCAAGGTCATACACGTCTGAAAAGAGACCTGCATGTCCCATCACACCGCCCATCATTGCGGCACCCGGGTCATGTACATATCCGTGCACAAGTTGGTGCCTGAAAATGGTGTCATTTTCTGTGGGAGGAATGCGTTCGATGTTAAAGCGGTCGAGCGGGTTGAATCCTATGGTGTTTAGGTCCAAAGGTTTGTAGATAGTGTCTCTTATATAGTCTTCGAATTTTTGATTAGTGACTCTTTCAATGACCTGATACATAAGATACATGCTGAGGTCGCTGTATTTGTACTCGGTCTTTTCGAGCAGGGGCGACTTTTTAACGATGTCGAAGATGGTATCGCGATAATCATTTCTCAGCCATAGCTTATCGGTTACCCGGACGCCGAATTTCTTCGTAGGGACAGTACTATAGTAGACCGGATTAGGAAACTGAGGGGCAAGGGTCTTTTCGTAGAAAGGAATAAAAGGCTGCAAGCGTGCCTGATGTGCAAGGATTTCATCAAGCCGGATGCCTTTCTTGTTGGACTTTTTGTAATCGGGCAGATAATAATCGATCTTTTTGGAGACATCAATCTTGCCTTCTTCACTGAGTTTCATCAAAGCCAGGGTCGTGGCTGCAACTTTGGTGACTGAAGCAAGGTCATAAATATCATTCATTTCTACACGTCGTTGTTTGTCATAGGTCTGATAACCATATGCTTTATCAAAAATGATCTTGTTATCGACTGCGACCAGAATACGGCATCCCGGAAAGGCCTTCGCACTAAAACCATTCATGACGAGTGAATCAATGGGCGTTAAATCCCTGGGGTCTATTCCGACTGTTTCCGGAGGCGCAAATCCAAGCCTGGTGGCTTCTTGTTTGATGCCGGTTCCAACCGGAAAATCCTTAGAAGCACTCACCGGCAGGCGCCCCGTAGTGGGTATTGCCCCAAACATGGCCTGTGCTGCCCAATATCCCACATTAGGACGGTCACGGTAAGTCATAACCATTGCATCTACATTTTTCATGTCAAATTGTGCAAGGGCATAGGCATTTGCAGGTAGGTGGACGATGATTTTTACTCCGGACTTGCTTAGTGAGTCAATGAATTGCAATAATTGTTTGCGGATGCCATATTCATGTTTTGGTGAGTCGACGGTCTTTCTGACATCGATGGCAACCACTTTATAGGTTGACAGTTTAGGCATCAGTAAACCATTCGATAATCCTGAAATATCAACCGGAAGGTAATAATGGTCGGCAGGTGTGAAGAGCCTTACACTCTTTTGAAAATCATTCACCGTTGAATCACCGAAACAAACTATGGCCAGGTTGGGGTTATCGGTCTTAAGCGGGAGAAGATTTTCTTTGTTCTTGGCAATAGTTACAGCTGAGGCAACCAGGTTTTGAACAATCTCAGATGCCTCAGGAGATGAAATGTCACTCATGAGATTCTTCAACTCAACCGGCTTAAGTTTATTGAGTCCAGTCTTATACTTGTAAGTCAGTATTTTACGGCATTTTTCTTCAATGAGCTGCTGACTGATGATCCCTTTGTCCAGCGCTTCTTTTACATTTTGAATTGCGCGGGGTAATTCCACCGGAAGGAGCAGAACATCATTTCCCGCAAGCAATGCTTTGACTTCTGCCAGTTTGGGATCTACGTTGTCGGCAAGGCCTTTCATTTCCATTGCATCGGTAAACACCAGTCCTTTGAAACCCAGTTCTCCTTTCAATAAATCGGTGATGATGGGCTTGGAAATGGTTGAAATGGAATGAGGAATGCTGTCGAGTGCGGGGACATGCAAGTGGGCAACCATGATACCGGCTATTCCCTGATTAATAAGTTTTCGGAAGGGATATAAATCTATATCCTCAATGGTCTTTTTATCGTGATTGATGACTGGAAGTGCAATATGGGAATCGATATCGGTATCACCATGCCCGGGAAAATGTTTTGCGACAGCAATAATGCCTTGATCTTGCAGGCCTCTCATATAGGCCAATGCAAGAGAAGTGACTTTGAATTTATCTTCACCAAAGGAACGGTTGTTGATGACCGGATTTTTGGGGTTATTGTTGATGTCTACAACGGGGGCGAAATTGATGTTAACCCCTATTCTACGCATCTGTCGGCCAATTTCTAATCCCATTGCATAGATCAGGGAATCATTTTGAATCGCTCCCAATACCATTTGTCGTGGAAAGGCAACAGTGCTATCGAGACGCATTCCCAGCCCCCATTCACCGTCTATCGAAATAAAGAGCGGAGTCTTGGATAACGATTGATACCGATTGGTCAACATTGCTTGTGCCCAGGGAGTTCCACTGAAAAAGCAAATGCCGCCTACATTGTATTTTCTGATTTGCGATTCTATTTCACGATAATAGTTTGAATCCGGGTTGGCATAAGAGCGGATCATGAATAGCTGTCCGATCCTTTCTTCCTGTGTTAATTTTGAATAGACTGAATCGACCCATCCGGTTTCTATATTCTGGTCATTTTGTGATATCTGTTTTATTAATAATGTCTGTGAAAATGTATTATTTGCAGTCAGGATAATTAAAAAACAAATCGGTAATAAACGCCTCATTGATAAAAAAAAGTTTAATCAGTTATATTTTCTTTACTTTACAAAATTACTTCTTTATGTAAAATGGTTTACCTTTACTTTTTTTAAATTCAAAACATAATTGACAAATAGGAGAGATGATTAAACATAATAACAATCGTATAGTCATAAACATTGCTATCTTTAAACTTATTTAGATTACTTCATGACACTTTCCGATGACGCTTTGATTGAGATGTTTCGTGAGCCAGCGACTCAGAATAAGGCTTTTGATTTATTGGTGCACAAGTATCAGGAGCAGCTGTACTGGGTGGTAAGACGGTTGGTGGTCGATCATGATGATGCAAATGATATCATTCAGAATGTCTTTATTAAAGTTTGGAATAATCTGGGCAATTTCAGAGAAGATTCAAAACTGTATACCTGGTTATACAGAATTGCCATAAACGAAAGCTTGGGCTTTTTAAACAGCAAACGCATGCGATTATTTGTTCCGTTGGTTGATGTTGAGAAGCAGTTGAATCAGAAATTAGCTGATGACAATTATTTTGACGGCAATGAAATACAATTGATGTTGCAAAAAGCGATTTTAAAATTACCTGAAAAGCAGCGAATTGTATTTAATTTGCGGTATTACAATGAAATGCCTTATGAAGATATGTCTGAAGTCCTCGGAACATCGGTCGGTGCTTTGAAAGCTTCATATCATTTGGCAATGAAAAAAATTGAAAAATCTTTAACAGGTAATTAAACTTATTTAAATTAGAGTTGTCTAATTTTCAAATCAATGAAACACGGAGAGGGAAACATTCAGAAACGCTAAGAAGGGTAAAGATATTCCAGATTCCGGGGGACAAAGAAAAATAAATTTTAAGTGATGAAACGAGCATGTATGGAAACACAAACAACGGTGAAGATCTGATGTGCGAGTTACATACGACCATTTTAATACAATTATTTACATTATGAAACGCAGTCTTAAAAACCATCCTGACATACCATCCGGATTTTCTTTGGAAAATTTGAGGGATCAAAAGTCGTTTAGGGTTCCAGATGGTTATTTCGATGAGTTGCCACATATCATCAATGAAAGGATTCAGGAAAATCCGAACATCAGAAAATCAAGGCGCATTCATCCCGGTGTATTTGCTGCAGCTGCTTCAGTTGTCGTGCTGCTCGGATTAACGCTGGTGATGCGGACTTCTATTTTCAATTCCCCTCAAGAAATGCAATTATCCTCAATAGCCGATACGCACATCGTAAGCCATCTTAATAACGCAATCACAAATGGCGAGATTGATGAACCTACCTTAGTTGAAGCTGTGGCAAAAGTATCTGCAAATGAAGCAACAACCAATGCTTCAACTTCTGCTACGACAAAAGAGCAG
>JAUZOX010000093.1 GCA_030706265.1 Bacteroidota bacterium
CAATTGCTGCACACGGGCAGAATTCGTTGTAACGCTTTCGAAACTTGTCAGCCATGTACTGCAACACAATTCACGGCCACATGAGCCAATCCCGCCTAAACGGCTAGCTTCCTGGCGGACACCGATCTGACGCATTTCGATTCTGACCCTGAATTGTTCGGCCAACAATTTGATCATTTCACGGAAGTCTACACGGTCATCAGCTGTATAATAAAAGATAGCCTTTGTATCATCGCCCTGAAATTCAACGTCATTGATTTTCATTCTCAGATTAAGATCATTTGCTATCTTCCGCGTCTGGTGCAAGGCATCATCCTCCTTAAGAACCGCAGTTATCCATTTCTCAATGTCGGTAAGTCTTGCCTTGCGGTAAACCTTTTTAAGATCAGGAGTATTGGGATCGATACGCCTCTTCATCATCTGATACTTAACGACCTCTCCCGTAAGGGTAATCACTCCGATATCATGACCGGGTGAAGCTTCAACCGCAATAATATCGCCGATATGCAAATCCATATCAGGAGGTAAACGAAAAAAATCTTTACGGTTATTCTTAAAACGAACTTCCACACAGTCAAAACTACGCTGCCCTGTAGCAATCGTAATATCTTTTAGCCAATCGTATGCATCAAGCTTACAACATCCATGATCAAATACCTGCTCGCCCCATTGCAAATCTTTGGGCGTCTTGCAACACCCGCGTGCTAAAAAAGGATTTTCAGGAATATTTTCTTTAGGCCCTATGTTATATTCTTGTTCTTGTTCGATTTGTTCCATCTCTACATTTGTTCATTTTTATGCCGGCCAATAGACAGGACGAATGTTATTTTACAATAACACATACTCCTGGCAACCACTGATGGCAATAATACAAAAGTACTACTTTTTCACACTGGCTTGTGGAGTGGCAACCAATTTTATAAATTGATGTATTTTAAGCGATACATCTACAAACAGAATATTTGCATTAGCATTTCTTTCCACATGAGAAACGGCATCATTAAATGCCTTACTAAAGGCGCCAATATTGTTAGGCGTTACAAATGCTGAGAAATTCCTTACAAACACTTGTTCTTCTTCATCGAGCCGATGGATATTGGAACTCCCGAAATGAATCAGGAAACATTGACGCAGAATATTGATTCCATAGACAAGAAATGCTTTTTGATTTTCGCGACTCAACTTTGAAAATTCATTCATGTATGTGTTGATCTTCACGATATTATTCAAATAGCAAGCTCTCATCCAGTTGGTAAACAGCCCGAAATATTGTCGTTCGTCTTCGATCTGATTTAAACAACGCTCGGCTGCGATGTAATTACCATCCGACATGTTTACAGCACGACGGAGCATCTTTGGATCTACCGGGTAATGCTGCTGAAGTGCAATGGCCAATTCGTCGTCGTTAAGTTTATCGATCTTAAATAACTGGGCCCGCGATAAAATTGTGCTTAGAATCTGATCCTGATCTTCTGCAATGAGAATAAACAAAGTCTTTTCGGGAGGTTCCTCCAGTATCTTGAGCAATTTTGGAGCCGATGCATGAAACAGTTTTTCTGCCATCCAGATAATCATCACCTTATATTCGGCTTCATACTGCTTATAACTCAATGTCCGGATGATTTCGTTACAATCATCCTTGTTGATGATGGCTTGTTTGCGCTCAACGCCCAGAAAGTTAATCCAGTCGTTAAAAGAAGCGTGATATTTATTGGCCAATAGATACTCGCGCCATTTTTGAATATAGTTCTTGCTTAACGCTTTGGTATCTCCGGTTGCCGCCGAAGGAAAAACAAAATGAAGGTCAGGGTGAATGAGTTTGTTGTATTTAACACACGAGGGACAAACACCACATGAATCGGTCTCGGTCCGGTTAGTGCAATTTATGTACTGCGCGTAAGCTATAGCAAGCTGTAGCTTACCGGAGCCTTCCGGCCCCAGAAACAACTGCGCATGACTAACGCGACTTTCACGTACCGTCTTCAGCAGGCGTGTCTTTGCAACCTCGTTTCCAACAATCTCTTTAAATAACATTAAAACTGAATTTTAAAGGTGCCATTAGTCTCCTGTTTCAACGGCAGTAGGCACTTCGGCAAAAATCTTTGCTTTGATGAACTCCCGGTTCATCCTGGCAATATTGGAGACTGAAATATTTTTCGGACACTCCATTTCGCATGCATAAGTATTGGTGCAATTGCCAAAACCCAGTTCATCCATCTTGGCAACCATCTTCTGCACACGTTCAGCAGCTTCAATCCTGCCCTGCGGCAACAATGCAAGATGCGAAACCTTTGCAGATACAAAGAGCATGGCAGATGCATTCTTACAAGTTGCTACACAAGCGCCACAACCGATGCAGGCGGCAGATTCGAAAGCCCGGTCAGAATCAAGTTTGGGTATCGGAATGGAATTGGCATCAGGAGCATTTCCGGTATTGACCGAGGTATATCCACCTGCCTGCAAGATTAAATCAAAAGCAGAACGGTCGACTATTAGATCGCGGACAATGGGAAATGCTTTGGCTCTCCAGGGTTCAATGGTGATGACATCTCCATCTTTAAATTTGCGCATATGCAGCTGACAGGTTGTAGTTCCCTTTTCGGGTCCATGAGGCCTGCCATTGATATACAAACCACAGGTACCGCATATGCCTTCACGACAATCGTGATCAAACGCAATGGGTTCCTGGTTTTCATTGATTAATTTCTCATTCAGGACGTCAAGCATCTCAAGAAAAGATGATTCAGTAGAGATATCAGTGAGTTTATATTTTTCAAATTTCCCTTTTGTTCCGGCATTTTTCTGCCGCCATATTTTGAGTGTGAGATTCATAGCTTCAAGTTTAATGATTCACGATTAAAAATACGCCGTAATTATTTGTAATTACGTTGTTTGAGCTCGATTGATTCATATCTCAGCTCTTCCTTATGAAGTTCCTGGGCTTTGTTTTCGCCTTTATATTCCCAGGCTGCCACATAAGCGAAGTCCGCATCGTTGCGAAGGGCTTCCCCCTCCTGCGTCTGATACTCCTCACGGAAATGACCTCCACAGGATTCTTCCCGATGGAGTGCATCACGAACAATGAGTTCACCTATTTCCAAAAAGTCGGCCACATAACCGGCTTTTTCAATTTCGGGGTTGAAGTAATCGGAACCTCCCGGGATCTTTACATTCTGCCAGAATTCTTTTCTAAGTTCGGGAATCATTTCAAGCGCTTTCTTTAATCCTTGGGCATTACGTGCCATTCCGCAATGTTCCCACATGATCTTTCCCAATCTCTTATGGAAAGTATCCACGCTTTCGGTGCCATTGATTGACATTAACTTTTCAATGCGCTCTTTGACTTGTCTTTCGGCCTGCTCAAATTCTTCTCCATCCGTCGTCATCCGAGGAGTATATATTTCATCGGCAAGATAATTGCTCAGCGTATAGGGCAAAACAAAGTAGCCGTCGGCCAATCCCTGCATCAGGGCTGAAGCACCCAGCCGATTTGCACCATGATCTGAGAAGTTGGCTTCGCCTGCAGCAAATAACCCCGGTATGGTCGTCATCAATTCATAATCCACCCAAAGACCTCCCATCGTATAATGCGTTGCGGGATAAATCATCATTGGTGTTTCGTATGGATTCTCATCGTTAATCTTTTCATACATCTGGAACAGGTTGCCATATTTCGCTGCAACACCCTTTTTTCCAATTCTCCCGATGGCTTCCGCAAAATCAAGATAGACTGCCAGTCCGGTATCGTTTACGCCATAGCCGGAATCGGTACGCTCTTTTGCAGCCCTTGATGCAACATCACGGGGGACCAGGTTTCCGAAAGCAGGATAACGACGTTCCAGGTAATAATCCCGATCCTCTTCGGCAATTTGAGTCGGCTTTATTTCTTTGCGACGCAGTTTCTGAACATCTTCCATTTTCTTGGGGACCCAGATACGGCCATCATTCCGTAAGCTTTCACTCATCAGTGTAAGTTTACTTTGATAATCACCATGTACCGGAATACAGGTAGGATGGATCTGGACATAACACGGATTGCCAAACCAGGCTCCTTTTTTATGAGCTATCCATGCCGGAGATGAATTGGCACCCATTGCATAGGTCGACAAGTAATACACATTGCCATATCCACCGGAAGCAATGACCACTGCATGTCCAAAATAGCGTTCTATCTCGCCGGTAATCAGGTTTCGGATGATCACCCCTCGTGCCTTTCCATCAATAACAACGATATCGAGCAGGTTCCGTCTGGAATAAACCTTCACCGTTCCTTTTGCGATCTGACGATTCAATGCACCATAGGCCCCCAGCAACAATTGCTGTCCCGTCTGGCCCCTGGCATAAAATGTTCTGGAAACCTGTGCTCCACCAAATGAACGGTTGTCTAATAATCCGCCGTAATCACGTGCAAAAGGAACGCCCTGTGCAACACACTGGTCAATGATATTATTACTTACCTCAGCCAACCTGTACACGTTAGCTTCACGGGCACGATAGTCTCCGCCTTTAATTGTATCATAAAACAGCCGATAAACGCTGTCTCCATCGTTCTGGTAGTTCTTGGCTGCATTGATACCACCCTGTGCGGCAATACTGTGCGCCCTTCTGGGGGTATCCTGGTAGCAAAACACTTTCACATTGTAGCCCATTTCGCCCAAAGATGCAGCCGCCGATGCTCCGGCAAGTCCGCTACCAATAACAATGACATCCAATTTCCGTTTATTGGTTGGATTTACCAGTTTGGCGTCTGCTTTAAACTTTGTCCATTTCTCCGAAAGTGGACCTGTAGGTATTTTTGAATCAAACAATGACATAGCCTGTTCGAATTAAATTATAGTATAAAATAAATCACAATAGGAATAGAAATATACCCGATGGTAATAACCACGGCCAGAAACCTGCTGAATTTCTTGAAAAACGGCGTATATTTACTATGGTTGATTCCAAGAGACTGAAGTGCGCTTTGAAAGGCATGGTCAAGATGGAAGCCCATAAAAATCAGAAATATAACATAAAGACTGCAATACGCTGGGCTTTTAAATTTATCCAAAACCAATTGCCCCATATCATCGTATTTAATCCCATCTATTTGCGTTATCGGCATTCCTCCTGAAAATCTTGATTTGTACCAAAAATCCAACAGATGGATTGCAAGAAACGCCAGAATCAAAGCTCCCGTATGAATCATGTACTTTGAAAAAAAGGTTTCCTGAGAATGATTCCATACCGCATAAGAGTGTGGACGTGCTGCCCAATTCTGAAAAAAGAGGACTATACCCCAGAAGATGTGAATGATAAAACCTCCAAACAAAACCACCTCCAAAACTTTAACTACAGGATTTGTCCCCATGAAATGGGCTGCCAGATTAAACGTGTCCTTTGAAGAAGATATGATTAAAGTCAGATTAAGACTCAGATGTACCAGCAGGAATGTTATCAGAAACAACCCCATCAGTGACATGATGACTTTCTTGGTAATTGATGAATACATAAATAATGATTTGTCTGGTTTGCTATTTGAATGATTATAAAAAAAGAGGATGAATCTCTCCTAAATTTTTGCAAAAATAAGATAATGTGAGTTAAGGGAGCTTAACTGCTTAATTATTTTTACTGATTCAATATTATTCCCGCTTGCTTTATATAATTAATTAATTTTGAATCATCCAATTTTAAAACCGTTAGCTTATGTTTCCAAAAAATTCTTATATCAATCGACGTAAAAGACTTCGTGAAGAAATCGGTTCAGGATTAATACTTTTCCCGGGTAACAGCGAGAGTGCTTTTAACTATCCGGACAACACATACACCTTCCGTCAGGACAGTGCATTCAGTTATTTCTTCGGCCTTGATCATCCCGACTTTGTAGGTGTGATGGATATCGAATCAGGGACCGACTACATTTATGGTAACAACGTTGACCTTGACGACATCATCTGGATGGGTCCTCAACCTTCAGTAGCCGAACAAGCCGCAAGTGTCGGGGTAGAAAATACGGCACCTTTGCCGGAACTGGAAGGCTTTTTAAAAAGCGCCATCGCTAAGGGTCGCAAAGTACACTATCTTCCTCCCTATCGTGGTGAAACCATGATCCAGCTTGAACAATGGCTTGGAATACATCATAAATTATTAAAACAATCCGTATCCCTTGAGCTCATCAATGCTGTTGTTAAACTTCGTTCTGTTAAGGACGATATGGAAATAGCTGACATTGAAAAAATGGTGGATGTCGCCTACCTGATGCACACCACGGCTATGAAGATGGCTTATCCTGGCATCAAAGAGCAGGAGATTTCAGGCACAATCGAAGGAATCAGCCTTGCTTACGGTGGACCGGTGTCCTTTCCCATCATATTAAGTGTCAATGGTCAGACATTACACAATCACAAACATAACAATTACATTAAGACAGGACAGTTGCTTGTTGTGGATGCCGGAGCAGAATCGGAACTTCATTATGCATCCGATATTACCCGCACTTGTCCGGTAGGCGGCAAATTCAATCAAAGACAAAAGGAAGTCTATGAAATTGTTTTAGCCGCAAACATGAGCACATTAGAAACAACCAAGCCGGGTCGTCCCTATCGAGACAGTCACTTTGTCGCTTGTGAAACCATTGCCCAGGGTTTAAAAGATATCGGTTTGATGAAGGGTGATGTTAAAGAAGCCGTTGCAAATGGGGCGCATGCCATGTTTATGCCTCACGGCCTTGGACACATGCTTGGAATGGACGTTCATGATATGGAAGGGATCGGCCAGATTTATGTCGGTTATGACAATGAATTCAGACCAAGTGAACAATTTGGGACCGCTTTTTTAAGAATAGGCCGCAGAGTACAACCCGGATTTGTCCTTACCAATGAACCGGGTATTTATTTTATTCCGGAACTGATTGACCTATGGCGTAGCGAAGGCAAGTTTAAAGACTTTATCAATTATGAGAAGTTGGAAACTTACAAGGATTTTGGTGGAATTCGTATCGAAGACGACATACTTGTAACCGAAACAGGTTGCCGTGTGCTTGGCAAACCAATTCCAAAAACAGTTGCCGAGGTAGAAGCCATTATGGCAAGATAGTATGGTCGATTTTATTACATATCAAAACCAACCCATCCGTTATAAGACGGAAGGGTTGGGCAATACACTCGTACTCTTACACGGGTTTCTGGAGTCACTGGACATCTGGGATTCGTTCAGTGCGCAACTCTCCAAACATTACCGTGTAGTGACGATTGATCTTCCGGGGCATGGCGAATCGGGTTACTGGGGCAAAGTTCACAGTATGGAACTGATGGCCGAATGCGTAAATGAAGTACTCGATCATCTTAACGTTGAAAAGTGTGTGATTGCGGGTCATTCCATGGGAGGGTATGTTGCGATTCATTTTGCAGAAAAACATCCCGAAAAAGTGAAGGGATTCGGATTCTTCCACTCCAATGCAGATGCGGACACCCAGGTAGGCAAAATCAACCGTGACCGTGTAATTGCAATCTTGAATAGAGCCCATGTCACCTGGGTCAGTCAATTTATTCCGGATCTCTTTGCGGAAAGCAACAAGGGAAAATTCATTCCGGAAATTCAAAAGCTGCAGCAAATTGCCGGCGGCATGAGCGCTCCAAAAATCATTGCTGCCCAGGCCGGAATGCGTGACCGGGAATCAAAACTGGCTTTCTTAGCCGAAACCTCGCTTCCTGTTTTTTATATCATCGGAAAAGAAGACAGCAAAATGGATATTCCCAGAGTATTGGAACAAGCCCTGAAGCCTAAACATTGTGAAGTGTTATTGCTGTCAGGGGTTGGACACATGGGGTTTATTGAGGCACGGGAAACGACAATACATTTTATACACGGCTTTTTATCAACAATTTATAATTCTAAAATTTAAGAATCAACAATTAATACCAGTAAAGCCATATTTCATGCCTTCCATCATTGATGAGGCCTAAAACAACCCAGCGATTATGAAAACCAATTTTTTAGCACTCTTTTTATTATTCGTTCTTATGAGTACTTCTTTAACAGCTCAGAAAAAGGCTCAAAGGCCTAATCCTTTTTTTCAGAAATACGATACCCCCTTTGAAGCACCACCTTTTAATAAAATCAAGACAGCTGATTATTTACCCGCCATTAAGGAAGGGATCAAACAACAGCAAGCCGAAATAAAAAAAATCACTTCCAATCCTGCAGCTCCAACCTTTGCAAATACGATCGAGGCGCTTGAATTTAGCGGCGATTTATTAAAACGGGTAAGGACCGTACTTGACAACGTGATCAGTGCCAACACTACGCCTGAATTGCTTGCCATTCAAAAAGAAGCATCTCCCCTGCTTTCAAAACACAGTGATGATATCAGCCTGAATGCCGATCTTTTCAAAAAGGTGAAAGCCGTATACGACACCAAG
>JAUZOX010000094.1 GCA_030706265.1 Bacteroidota bacterium
ATAACGATGGTACCCGGCGTAACCTGCCCCAGAATCACCCCATCCATAAATGTCTGTTTGTCGATCCACTGATAAAACACCACCAGTTCATGATACATGATCGGAATGGCAGCCAAACCACCCCCAAATGAAAAGAGATCTATATGCAACATGACGGTAGACAGTAAAAAATAGTTCCGGTCGACCAGAAAGAGGATGCCATAATAAACAACGATCAGGGTAAGTAACCCGAAGAAAAAGGGGAGGGTGTTTGTCCTGACGATATTTCTGACGGGAGTTGATTCATTTTGAGACAAAATCAAACTGAGAAAAGAAGCCTGGATCAACACCAATGCCGGATGTATCTGTGCAAGAAACAAGCCTGCCGCTATCACAGCTATAATGACGTCATTGATATGGTGAAAATTCTTCTTTCCAAAGGTATAAGCGCCATATCCCATGATTGCAATCATGATCACCCTCAATCCGCTTAATATGGTCTCGGCAATCGTGATGTTTTTTGAATATTTATATAGGACCGCAAGTGCCAGCATCAGTAAAAAGGCCGGTAACCCGAATCCTGCAAAACAAATTATAGCGCCTTTGATGCCTTTCATTTTCAAGCCAATATAAGCAACCAACTGCATGATGATGGCTCCCGGTATGACCTGGCAAAGCGCCAGTCCCGAATCAAATGAATCACCGTCGATCCACTCTTTTTTATCCACGTACTCTTTTCGCAGCAGGGCCGACATGGCAGCACCTCCAAATGCGGTGATCCCGCTTCGCAGGAAGGAAAAAAAGAGCGCCGTATCGGAGGGATATGTTTTAGAGTGCATTGGCTTTTGTGGAAAAAATAATTACGTCAGAACCTTAGGCCTATAAAGAAGATGCATGATTTGACATAGCTGCTCAACGAATTCGTATCCGACATTCCATTTGTCACATCGTATCTGAATTCCAGGGAATATCTTTTAAAAGTCGTGCCTATTCCCACAACTAATCCCTGGACATATGTCCTGTTAATATCCGGTAGGCTATGGTACTCCTTTGTGGTTAGACTTTCATAAAATTTGATTACGTCCTTTCGGTAAATTTTATTGCTGAGTACACATCCGTTTGAAATGCCTCCATTTACAAATATTTTCATATGTTCAAGAGCGTATTGATAGCGTATCATATTTGACATTTTCAAATAGGTATAATCAAATTGGGTTGTAACTAATCTGTTGTTGAGGTCCGGATTGTTAGGTGAGGATTCATAATATTGTCCGGATGTATGAAATGAGGAGTAGTTTATTTCATTGTAAATACAAAATTTACCCTGATTCCGGGGCAATACAATATTGAGAAACAATCCGGGGATTAAATTTGTCGATGGGCTGTATTTTACATTTTTTAAATAATAATACAGATCTGTAACGGGTTTAAGCTTTAAATTAGTCGATGCCACTCCGCCAGTTATTCCAAACTCGAATAATGATTTTTCAGTCTTTTTCTGAAATGTCATACGGCTGTGTTTAGCGCCGTAATATTCCTGGAATAGCTTTTCCAACTTGGGTTTGGAATATTCAACGGTTTTTAATAAGGTTTGAATCTGTGGACAATCGCTCAGATAAAGCGCCAACTGTCCAAAATATTTGTTGCTCTCCGTTAATACCTCACCGTCATCCTGTTGGTTAAGGTATCGCTTGTGCAGCAGCAATTCAAAATCAGAATCCTGCCTTATGTAAAATTGTTCTTTACCCGATTTGTTTTTATAATAATACAAACTCTTGGGACCGGTTACCATCGTCTGAAGAAAGACGGTAAAGGTTTTCAGATGAAGGTTGGCGTTGTTTTCAAGGTCTTTGAGTATATCGGAGCTTGTTTCTACCATAACCTCAGCGCTAATGTAGATTTCATCTTTAACCCCAAAAGCCTTAATCATAGAAGGGGTATAATTGGTTATGGCTGAATTTAATCCGTCCTTAAAGGAAATTTTATCGGGGTTTCTGTCCCAATTTCGATAATCGATAAATCCGGGTATGGTATCGCCTGTTTTTTCAACGATATACCCTTTTAAATAATTTTCCTGACCGAAGGAAACTTGAAGCAACAGCATCCCTATAACGGTGAATACGATTTTATAAAAAACTGATTTCCTGTTCATTTGGGTTAATATGATTAAATACAGATAATATTATTAATCTATTTTTTAAATCTTTAAGTAAAAATAATAAATTAAATTTTACATATTCAAATAATATCTGTTCAAAAACCAATTGACCAAAAAAATCCAGTGATGGCCATTGTGGCTTTAGCTTCATAACCTGGAACATGTTTAGGAATTTACATGGCTCCCTCATCCATGGTTTAGGTTTAGGCGATAGCCGTAACCTAGTATTATATACAGTGAGACCATTGACCTTTTATTCTCCTATAATTCAGGTAAAATGGGTATTAACCCGGTATTTTCAGGGTGTTTTCTCCCCGGTATCTCCGATCAGCGTGTACCCAACAGATACCAAACTGCAACGGAGTATCGGGGAAGAATACAACCTGAATTTATCAGGAATTTAAGGAGATGACTACCCTTAAAGGAGAATAAAAGATGGGATATGGGAGGCTTTTCTATTGCTTTCATTGGCCAATTCCCGCAAACATTACGTTTGTCATTGCGGGTCTCGTCCGTCATTGCGGGATTAGCAGATTGCGGGCTTGACCCGCAATCTGCTAATCCCCAATCGTTATAAAGGTCCTTAATCGCATATTTGGTTCAAGTTACGGCTATCGCCTAAACTTGAACCAAATATGCTTACGCCTAAGCTTGAACCCAATATGCTTACGCCTGAACATGGACCAAGAATGCAATTATGCGAGTTCCATACGACCTGGTTAATCAAATTATTTTCGGATAAAAAAATAGAAATTGAAAAATTGTTTATAATAATAAGAAATGCATTCAACCGATTGCATGAGCATATGGCTTTTGGGGAAAATGTTTCAATTGGGCGTCGATGGGACAGCTTGGTGGGTTCAGATGTGTGAAATAGAATCAGCTCAGGTTGATATATGAGATGCTGTTGACTGAAATGAAACATGAAACGAGCATGTTTGAAACACAAACGCCGATAAAAATCCTCCAGGCGAGTTCCATACGACCATTTTAATACACATTATTTACGGACGAAACGAGCATGATCGAAAATCATAAACACCGATGAAAATCTTCCATGCGAGTTCCATCCGACCTATTTAATCAAATTATTTTCGGATGAAATATTTATTCCGGATTAATTGGAATATATAACTGAAAGCGAAATGGCAATATTTTTTAAGGTTTTAAGGAAAGAAATTTGTTGAAAAAATATCATTTTGTTAAAAAGGGTCAAAAAAAAATTGAACTGAAAATTTGTTAAAATATTATAATACAGTTTAATGTAAATGATTTTTGGTTTTTATGGTACTATAATTCCAAAAGAAAAATATAGAAAAAAAATAATGCAACAGATTGCATAAAACATAAAATAATCTTTACATTTACTGCCGTTAAATCGGGGTATGAAAGAGAAGGATATTACAATTTATGACATTGCCGAACGTTTGCAAATATCGCCTGCCACTGTAAGCAGGGGATTGAAGGATCATCCGGCAATTAGTCAGAAGACCAAAAAGCTTGTTTTAGATGCTGCCAAAAAAATGGGCTACCAGTCCAATACCTTTGCCAGCAACCTGCGCAGAAGAAGAACCAATACGATTGGGGTCATCGTTCCAAAACTTAACAGTAGTTTCATGTCAGATGCCCTTGCCGGCATGGAGAAGATGGCCAATAGTTCCGGATACAATCTGATCGTCACTCAATCACTTGAAACTGAAAAGAAGGAAATATTAAATGCCTCCACTTTGTTTAATAACAGGGTAGATGGATTAATCGTATCGCTTTCATACGACACGAAAAATATCAATCATATTGAGCCTTTTTTTCGGAAGGGTATTCCGGTGCTTTTTATGGACCGGGTTTACGAACACAAAAGCTGTTCAACGATTGTAATTGATAACCACAAGGCGGGATACGAAATGACATCCCATTTGATTTCTCAGGGATGCCAAAACATTTTGCATGTAACAGGAAACCTGTCGCGAAATGTGTATGCTGACCGTTTCGAAGGCTATAAGCAAGCCCTTTTGGATCACCATCTTCCTTATAAAGATGAAAATCTGATTACCAACAACCTTAGTTTGGAAGATGGTGAAGCCGTGGCTCGAAAGATACTGGAAATGGATCCTTTACCTGATGGCGTTTTTGTGACCAGCGATCTGTGTGCCGCTTCGATTATGGTGGAATTGAAAAAAAGCGGAGTGAAAATTCCGGAAAGCATTGCTTTTGGCGGTTTCAACAACGATCCGGTTTCACGGTTGGTAGAACCCGGTCTCACAACCATAAACTATAAAGGTTTCGAGATGGGTGAATTGGCCATTAAAATAATGATCAGTCAATTAAATCAACATCAAAATATAACGATGACCCAGTCTATTGTTTTGGGTCATGATCTCATTATAAGACAATCCTCATTACGAAATGGATCAGATACGAAAGTCTAAACCCACATTTCTTCGAATAAGCCAGGAAATGACATCACTTGCGGTCAGCAATGCCATCTGCAAAAAGGCATTCAGTGGAACCGATAATTTATTCAAATATGCTGTACAATAATTTATTTAAAAACAGGAGGGCAAAAAGATTATAACATATCTACAATTTTCTTGACTAAAATGATTGGGAGTCAAAACTAAATCTCCTAATTAATTTAAGTTCTATTCAAAATCTAATTATTCATTTTTTATTTAAAAATGTATGAAGAAAATTCATTATTGGGAGCAGGGTATTCACTATCTTCTCCAGAAACATCGGAATTTATTTTTTATGAAGCTGGCAGTTTTAATGATCTGTTCGCTTTCATTAACTGCTAAAACATCGGGTTCGGTTTTATCCCCAGACAATAATTCTGTGGATCAAGCAAGGAATACCCTAAGTGGTATTGTGACTGATGCGAAAACAGGTGAAACTCTTCCGGGAGTACGCATAATTATTAAAGGAACAACAAGAGGAACGGTAACCGATCCGCAAGGGAAATTTGTTTTACAAAACTCAAAGCCCAATGCCATTCTTGTCGTTTCATACATGGGGTATGAAAAGCAGGAAATCGCAATCAATAACAATAATCAACTTGATATCAAACTGGTTCCTACGGTCCAAAAGCTGGATGAAATTGTAGTAGTCGGTTATGGTACACAAAAGCGGCGGGATATTACCGGTTCCGTAATATCTGTCGATCAATCACGGTTGGCAAACATGCCTAATACCAATTTTGCACAGGCTTTGGAAGGAGCCATGGCTGGTGTATCGGTAAGCACAAACAGTGGGGGTGCCGAAGGAAGCAATAGCATTATTATACGAGGTCAGAAATCTATTCTTGCCAATACTGATCCATTGATTATATTGGATGGGATCCCGTATAACGGTAGTATTTCCGATATAAGCCCAACCGATATTGCTTCTACCGAAATCTTAAAAGATGCCTCTGCAGCAGCCATTTATGGCTCTCGTGGGTCCAATGGTGTCATCCTGATTACTACTAAAAAAGGGAGCAGTGGCAAACCGATCGTTTCATATGATGCCTATGTCGGCATGGAAAAAATTGCCAACCTGCCACCCATCCTGTCGCCTGAAGAATTTTATCAGTTCAAGATAACAAGAGAAGGACAAAGTGCCATTACAACCTCAGAACAGGCCGTTTATGATTCCAAAAAATTTCCAAATTGGTTGGATCTGGCCACCCAAACAGGATTGAAAACACAACATACCTTGAGTGTCAGGGGCGGTAATGATGCCATTAAATATTTTGCATCTGCCAATTATTTGGATGTGAAGGGCATCGCGGTGAATGACAATTTCAAGAGTATGTCGACAAGAATCAACCTGGAGGCTAAGATGACCGAATGGTTGACCTATGGTACCAACACTCAGTTAACTTATGACGATCGGGGTGGAGTTGCTGCAAGTTTCAGTGGTGAAAATGGGGCCTATGAATTTAATCCCCTGACAACCGCATTTGACTCTTTAGGAAATCAAACAATTTATCCCTGGCCGCAGGATGTCCATTTTGGAAATCCATTAGCTCCAATTTTAGCAAAGAATACCGATAATACTTATAAAATATTCACTACCAATTACCTCCAGGTCAAAGTTCCTTTCATTAAGGGATTAGGCTACAGGCTGAACACAGGCGTGGAATACCAGCAAAGAAATATCAGTACTTATTATGGCCGTAATACCTTAGAAGGCCTGTCTAACAACGGTTCACTTTCAACAAGCAATAGCAATGTAAATAATTATACTATTGAAAATATTTTAACTTACGATCGTGAATTTGGCAAACACACCATTGGAATTACAGGATTGTATAGTTACGAACAAAACCTGACAACTTCCAATTCTTTAGCTGCACAGCAATTCCCGGGTGATGTATTAACGGCTTACCAGGCAAATGTGGCATTAGCAGTTCAACCCAGTGCCAGCTATAGCAAGCGCACGTTGATATCGCAAATGGCAAGAATTAATTACGGTTACGATGGTCGATATCTGTTGACTTTAACCGGTAGGCGCGATGGTTCCTCAGCATTCGGGGTAAATGATAAATTCAGCTTTTTCCCATCTATGGCCTTTGCCTGGAACATTACCAATGAATCATTCATGAAAAATAACAAGACCATATCCAATTTGAAACTGCGTGTTTCATATGGAAGTAATGGTAATCAGGCCATCGGTAACTACAAAACGCTGGCAACTTTAGCCACTCGTCCTTATGTTGACGGTACCACAACTGAACCGGGTTACATCCCGTCAAGTTTGGATGATCCTAATTTGCATTGGGAGACAACGAATTCAGCAAATCTTGGATTAGATTTTGGATTTTTGAAAGGACGTATTCAAGGAGCCGTAGATTTATATGATGCCAAAACCCATGACCTCTTATTAAACAGAAGCATTTCTCCCGTTCAAGGAATCAACAGCATTACTCAAAACATTGGCAAAACAGAAAACAAGGGGATCGAATTAACCGTAAACTCTGTCAATGTCAAAACCGCAACTTTTACATGGTCAACAAATTTCAATATTTCAGCTAATCAAAATAAGATAGTTGCATTGTATGGTGATGCGAAAAACGATACACTGAACCGGTGGTTTATCGGCCATCCGATTAATGTGAATTTTGGTTATGTGTTTAATGGCATTTATCAAAAGACCGACGACACTATTAATACTCCACAAGGTAAAGTTCATCCGGGTGATGCCAAAATATTGGATATTAACAAGGATGGGGTGATCAACAGTAAGGACAGAACCATCATCTCTAATAATGTTGACCCCAAATACACATGGGGAATGGCCAATACCTTTAACTATAAAGGATTTTCACTCTACATATTTATTCAGGGGCAAGCAGGAAGTAAGCAGGTGAATTCGATGTTGAATGAGAATGGTGTTCAGTCGGGTGTAAGGCACAATACCATCATTAAAAACTGGTGGACCCCCACAAATCCGACAAAAGATTATTGGGCAAATTCGCTGACATCCAATAAGCTTGGCGTTCCGATCGTACAGAGTACTGGATTTACCCGCGTAAAAGATATTTCTCTGGGATATGACTTTTCTGACAAAGTCTTGCAAAGACTAAAATTAACCAAGTTAAAGATTTATATTGAAGCGCGTAATCTATTTACCTATACCGAATGGATAGGACTTGATCCCGAGTTTAGCAGCCAAACAACGATTCCATTGCAAAAGGAATATGTAGTAGGATTAAATGTAAGCTTGTAATAACTTTTATTTCAGTATAATTGAAACATTATGAAACTATATAAAAAATTTATCATCGGCATAGTTAGTACGCTGTTGGTTACAGCTTGTTCTAAAAATGCATTGAACGAAGACTCCCGTAGTGTATTAACTGCAAATCTTTTGTTTACGAGTCAGGCAGGTTTTCAAAACGCATTAAATGGTTTATATGATGAGGCACGCAGATATCGTTCAGGCGATACTTACGGCAGCACCAATAACATCATGTGTATGCCGGAAATGATTGGTGTAGATAATGCCTTTGGCAATTGGCGAGATCCCAATATTGACGTTTTTAATCTCTGGGGAATTTTGAATAATCCCTCATTCGGTCAATATAATAATATCTGGAGTTGGCTATATCAGACGATCAATGCAGCAAATACCATCATTAATCGCGCTAATACAGCAAAAATTGAGTGGACCGTTCAGGATAAAAACAATGTCATTGCACAAGCAAGGTTTATCCGAGCCTATTGTTACCGCCATCTCACC
>JAUZOX010000095.1 GCA_030706265.1 Bacteroidota bacterium
ATTTCATTCGGTTCGAACAGATCTTCGATACCGGCCTGGGCAACATGAGTATACTGCTCATAAAACCGGAAATTCTTACCATTGGTGAATTGGTTCCACAGTTCGGTTTCCTTGTCGGATCTGGTCTTTGATGACACAATTGCATTAGGCATCAGACAGACGACATTATTTTTGGCACTCTTTAAAAGAAGCAGAAAGGTAGCAAGCTTCTCCAAGCCCCCAATCGGGATAACAGAAATTCCATCCTTAAGGCCTGTTCTGCTCATTGACTTTAAGGTTCCCGAAATCAGATTGAGTATGATCAGATCAGCCGGATCTTCAACAAGAAGATTCCGACGGTTATTGAACAGGTTTTGTGAAATATCAAAACCGATAGCGGCTTGCAAGGGGAACAATGTATCCTGATCTGTCTCAAGGATCATATCTGAAACAACGCTTCCCTCAGCTGTATCCGTGACCGTTCTGACACGGTCCAGTCGGGATGGATTGATCAGGAATGGCGAATGAGTAGAATAAATCACCTGGTGATCTAAAGAAAGGTCCTCAATAAACTTAAGCAGATCCGCCTGGGCAGAAGCATGTAAACTAAGACCCGGTTCATCAAGAAGGAGTATCAGATTATCACCCACCATGTTTTTTACCTTACTGAACCATACGACAAAAGAGAAAAACATGTTGAGCCCTTTGCTCCTGTTTCTTAACGGGAGTGTTACGCGTCTCGTCGTATTCCGTATGCGGATGTGAAGAATTTTGTCGTTTACATCATTCTCTTTTACATTCTCTATTTCAAATTTGATTTCCAGATCCTTTTCTGTGGACCAATATTTGAAAATATAATTCGTCACATCGTTTGCCGTAGCTTCCAAATCAGCGAGGTAACTTTCAAAATCGTCCGTCTCTAATAATTTGTCAATATCTATTTTAGCCAAATCAAAGAATGCTCTGGATATACGTAACATTTCATCATCTTTCGGAGGATTTTTCAAGTCCCGGATGCTGATTCTGGTTGGCAATAAATAGTATTCATCAAAATACCAAAAATAGGGAATAGCGGGCTTCAGATAGTTTTTTGCGATATATCCCTTGATCGGATTACTCCAGGCATAGCCTTTTGAAAGTATTCGGTCATGCAAATCTTCAGCCATTTTTGCCAGTACCTCATCGTCGCGTTTCATCTCGCAGAGCTGAATAAGTTCTGTTACGTTACGAACTATGCGTAGTTGAGATTGCAGGTCTTCACTGATTGTAAACCGCTGGTAGAATTGATCCAGAAATTTTCTTTCGTTTACCTTGAGTCCAAACCAGTATGTTTTGCCCTTAAAGCTAATGCCATAAGAGAATGAACGACTCTGGAGTACATCTTTTCCCAGATCATATTCAATGACCTGCATCATTTCCTTGCTGATCTCAAAATTGCACCGGAGCGCTTCCGTATCTTCTCCCGAATTTTTAAACCGGATGAGTTCATTCCTCGGATAATCTCCAATGATGTTCAACTTGAAAAAAGGATTGCTTTCGAAGTAATTGATCTTGGCTATAGCCTCAAGAAATGCCGTCTTTCCGGATTCATTTTTTCCAACCAATACTGTGATTTTGTCGTCAATATCAATCTCCTGTTCCTTGTTGAAACTTTTATATTTATTGATTTTGACATTAGTGAGCTTAAGCTTCATAATATTTGTTTTAATGGAGCCGTTAGTATCGTTTTTGTTCAGGATCCGGTTTTGACTATTATCAATAGTTTCTGTCCAACTCTCAAATATAAGAAAAATCGAAACTGCTGAAAATACTTTATCAGGGATAAATATTTTTAAAAATAGCTATTGCAAATATAGCTCAAAATCAAAGATCAGATTACAGTTAAATCAAGCCCCTCGTTCCATTTTACCTTTACTATAAATTAAAAGCAGGATTTTTTGTTACTTTGCAAAAATAAATTGGAAAAATGAATGTATTATTACTGGGTTCCGGAGGCCGTGAACATGCCATAGCATGGAAAATAGCTCAAAGCAAAAAATTGTCTACCCTTTTTATTGCACCCGGCAATGCGGGTACGCATGAATGCGGACAAAACGTATCGCTTAATTTGAGTGATTTCAGCAGCATCGGATCCTTTGTACTCAGTCATTCCATTGAAATGGTCATTGTTGGTCCTGAAGCACCGTTGGTTGAAGGAATCCATGATTATTTCTTATCCCTGCCCGAACTTTCTAAAGTCAAAGTGATTGGCCCGGTCCAAAAAGGCGCATTACTTGAAGGCAGTAAAGATTATGCCAAGGCGTTTATGCAGCGCCATTCAATTCCTACCGCTGTGTACCATACCTTTAATAAAGATAACTACGATGAAGGCATAACTTTTTTAAAATCACTCAAGCCACCCTATGTTTTAAAGGCTGACGGTCTTGCGGCCGGAAAAGGAGTTGTAATCTGCTCGGACCTGAGAGAAGCGCAGCAGGAATTTGCTGATATGATTCAACATTCCAAATTTGGCAATGCCTCCTCCAAAGTTGTGATAGAGGAGTTTTTAAGTGGCATTGAATGTTCCGTATTTGCCATATCTGATGGCAAAACGTATAAACTTCTCCCTGTAGCAAAAGACTATAAACGCATTGGCGAAGGAAATACAGGTCCTAATACCGGCGGCATGGGATCAGTCTCACCAGTGCCCTTCGCTGATGAAATATTCATGAAAAAGGTTGAGGACCGAATCGTAAAGCCGACCGTTGAAGGATTAATCAGCGAAGGAATCGAATATAAAGGATTCATTTTCTTTGGTCTGATTAATGTTGAAGGTGAACCTTTTGTTATAGAATATAATGCCCGGATGGGTGATCCTGAAACTGAATCTGTTTTTCCAAGAATAAAGAACGATATCCTTGAAGTCTTTGATGCCATTGCAACCCAAACTCTCGATCAGATTAATCTTGATATTGATCCCCGGTTTGTGGTATCTGTAATGTTGGTTTCAAAAGGATATCCGGATGCATATGAAAAGGGCATTAAAATGACCATTTCTAAAGCGCCTCATGACACTCTTTATTTCCATGCAGGAACAAAAATTGTTGACGATGTTATCGTAACAAACGGTGGACGTGTTTTATCCGTTTCTTCATATGGAAATACGATGAAAGAAGCGTTGGAAAGATCTTATTCAGCAGTTCAAAAAGTCAATTACAATACCAAACACTTCCGCAGTGATATAGGATTTGACCTGCAATAATTTACCCAACCATGTTGTTAAGAATATTCCGAAGCCAATCACCGGTCCAGTTTCTGCTCCTCCTGCCCTTATTCATAGGATTGTGGTACGGTTCATTGGGTAATGGAATCATGCAATCGCCAGCTAACTTTGATCCGGGACTTTACCGTTTTATTTTTAACCATATTTCATCCCATCCTGTTTCAGTTTCGATAATTACAATTTTGCTGGTTGCGTTGCAGGCTATCGTCCTCAATTACATGCTCATTCGAAACAACCTGTCCCTTCGGAATAACCTTCTACCGGCTTTTATTTTCATTTTACTATCCGGAAGCACTCCTTCGCTAACACAGTTATCGGCTCCTATGATAGCCTCTTTTTTTATCCTGTTGGGTGTTGCCGAGTTATTAAGCATGTATGATTTAAAAGACCCATTCACCGAATGCTTCAATGCCTCATTTTTTATCACGATAGCCTCTTGTTTCTATTTTCCGGCCATTTCTTTTTTTCTGTTAATATGGATTAGTTTTTTAATTTACAGAGTTCTATCCTGGCGGGAATGGATCATTTCTTTAATAGGATTCTTTGCTGCCGCTTTATTTATCTGGTTTTATTTCTTTTGGAATAATCAGGAAATGGTGATATGGAATTATATCAGACAGTTTTTTTCACATCCTGAACACTTTCAAGTTCAACTTACCAAAATGGGGTATATTTTATGGGGAATTGTTGCGTTGATCTTTCTAAGCTCTTTGGCCAACTTAATGAATCATATTAATGAAAAGGTGATTGCGATCAGGCGGAAATACTGGGTCATCATCTTCACGTTTTTTATAGCATTATTCTCATTTGTTTATGCTAACCAAGAGTTTAAGTATCACACCATCTTTTTAACGATCCCGGCCACTGCAATCCTTAATTATGCTTTATTATACCGGAAAAAACAACGACGTTCAGAATTGATATTGTGGTTATTAACAATAGTCGTTCTGGCATCAAGAATTATTGCTGTCTAATTTGTATAAGGATGAAATCATCTTTTCAACCTCTCAAGGCAAGATTTCAGGACAGTTTGATTGAAGCCGGGATTGATGAAGCCGGAAGAGGTTGTCTTGCAGGCCCTGTTGTAGCAGCAGCCGTAATATTCCCTCCAAATTTCAATGATCCTGAACTGAACGATTCGAAAAAGCTTACGGCAACCCAACGTGAAAAGATTTGCGAAAGAATAAAATCAAACGCGTTTGCATGGGCCATTGGGGTTATTGATAACGTTTTGATAGATGAAATAAATATTCTTCAGGCGACTTATCAGGCGATGCATGATGCTATTGATCAGCTTTCCCAAAAGCCGGAGTTGCTTTTGGTTGACGGAAACCGATTTAAACCCTATCCCGGAATTCCATTTCGCTGCTTTATCAAAGGGGATGGACGGTTTCAGTCAATTGCTGCTGCTTCTATACTGGCGAAAACACATCGAGACGCACTGATGCAGGAAATGCACCTAAAGTACCCCTGTTACGGTTGGGATCAAAATAAAGGCTACCCCACTAAATTTCATCGACAAGCCATAAAGAAAAATGGCATTTCCCCTCTCCATCGAATTTCTTTTCAATTACTACCGCCATTATCGCTTTTTGATTAAATGTAAAAACCAATTTTATATTTTCGTGTTTATTTTTATTTATTGAAGTTATATACAGAATCATTTTCCCTTTGTAACTTTGATATCTAAATTCAAGGCTTTGACGAGTATACACAAGAAACTCTGGCATCTCTTAAAACTTAAACCGATCCTGGCAATCGTCACGGTTTTAATTGTAATTGCACTAATAGCCACTCCATTTTTTTATAGTCTATATTGGTCACAAAAAGAGATTCCCGCTATCGATGCAATTCCCACAGATGCAGCCATTATACTAAAAGTTAACAACTTAACCCAAACGTGGCCACTAATTACCAGTAGCCAGATTTGGAAAAATTTCACACGGGAGAAAGATTATGAAAACCTTGAGTCAAAAGTGAATAATTTTTTCAAAATAGCTTTTCAAAATTCAGGATTTGCATATGCCATAAGAAAATTCCCTTTATATATTTCGCTCCATCCGTTGCATGAAGGCGGAGCGGGCTTATTGTATTCAATCCAAACCGGACATGCCGTCCATGATAAAGACTTAAATCCGTTGATCCAAAAATATTTTGGTTCCAATATTCAAATCGTTATCCGTGATTTTGCAGGCGTTCATATCCGGGAGATTATCTTTAAAAGCGCAAAATTTTCCCCCGTTAAAGAACATGTGATTAATATCGTGCTAAAGGAGGGTATTTTGATGGCCTCTGACAATACGAGTCTGATTAATGAAGCAATTCTAACGCTCAAATCGGGAGAAAGCATTACAAGTCAGAAGGCTTTTATGCGTGTTAGCCGTACAGAGAGTCAAAGAGCCAATGCGGTTCTTTATATAAATTATCATAATTTACCCAACATTTTCAATGATCAGCTTGATGCCAGAAGTCTTTTCAATATCTCCGGGATCAGTACATTTAGTGAGTGGACCGAACTAGACATACTCATCAAAGAAAAACAACTCCTGATGAACGGATTTTCATCGGGAGGGGAATCTGCAAACACCTTTCTTAAACTTTTTAACGACCAACACACTACGCCCAGCAATGTCGAAAGTTTGATGCCCGATAATACTGCAGCGTTTATTAACATTGGATTTAAAGATTATACTACGATCTTTCGGCGTTTAAAGCTCCAACTTAAAAAACAGAACAAATTAGATACGCTGGAAAACAGGCTCAAAGCAATTTCCGATAGTTTTAATATCGATGCCGAGCAGACGTTGACCGGTTGGGTAAAAAGCGAAATGGGTATTGCAATTACGAACAATCTTTCCTTATCGGAAGAAGAGAATGTTTATGCATATTTTAAAACCAGCAGTCCGGTTCAGGCCGAATCGTCACTTTCGATTCTATCCAAGGCTAATTCAATGGTATTTAATGGCATAACGATTCACGTTATCGAATATCCCTCGCTCCTCCCGTCAATATATGGCATTCTATTCCCTGATGCAAAAAAGTATTACTTTGCATTAGCCGGTGATTATGTCGTGTTTGCACGTTCTGTAAATGCAATGACGGCCTTTTTAAGTAGTTATACTTCAAAGAACACCCTTGCGAACTCACCATCATTTCAGAACTTCAAAAATTATATCTCGGGAACTTCCAATATATGGGTTTATGCAGACTTATCTCAAATCGTACAACACATATTAACGTTGCTGATACCGGGAGATAAACAAAATTATCCCATAATGCAGGCAATCAGATCAGCAAAGCTCATCTCTACAGAATTTTCTTTAGAGAATAATCTGTTTTATACCAGTGTTTGCATTGCAAATGATACGACAAATCAAGCATCAAACGTTTCTTCGCTTAATGATCAATTTGCCAATCTACCTTCACCTGAATGGGGAACCTATATCGGTACTATTCGTAATAAGCCGGTTGTCGTCAAGACAGAAAAAGGCTATTTTATTTTCGTAATTGATGAAAGCAACAAGATATGGTGTATCAACGACAAAGGTGGCTTAGAATGGAGTCATTTAACGGGGGGCCATATCCTCGGCGACTTGCGTATCATTGATTTTCAAGGTCACAAATGCATTGCCTTCAATTCTTCAGATCTGATATACCTGCTCAAAACCGATGGCAATTACGAAAATGGATTCCCCCTTAAGTTACCTTTTAATGCCACGAATGGGTTAACCCCTTATTCCGGAGGACAGGATGGCCTTTCTTTCTTCCTGGCAACATCCAAAAATAACATTCAAGCCATAACCGTGAAAGGGAAAAAGCTGGTGCCATGGATTCCGGTTGAGATGAAAGCGCGTGTGATTAAACCGGTCGAAATCACTGACCATTTTGGGAAAAAATTAATTGCCATTGTTGACGAAGCCGGCCGCATCAAAATAGCAGATATAAAAGGATTAGTATCAGGGAATTTTGATAAAGTCCCCAATATCTCATCAAACACTCAAATTTGGCCCAATCGGGTATCTTCCAAAGGCGACATCATCTGTGCGGCAGCCGATGGGGATTTGCTTTTTATTAAAAAGGATGGGATGTTTGATAAAATTCCTTTCGAAACGATCATCACCAATCCTTTCTTTCTGATCGACCAGTACGAAAATAATGGGAAATTGGATTATATATTTATGGATCAAGCCCGTATGACCGTATTCAATACGCAAAATGAAATCATCTACGAATACGATTTATCTTCTTTCCCCCGCTTTCAGCCATTGGTTTTTATTGCACCCGACAATCGCAAATATTATTTAGTCACCGCAGGCAACAACCGATTGCTGCTTTTTAATTCACAGGGAATTATGAGAGAGTTTCCTGACATAAAAAGCGAAACTCCTCCAGCGATACTTCCTATAGAGGGAACACGGTCAGCATATATTTTGACAATTGAAAAGCAATTTTTAAATGCATATAAGTACACCTTTTGATTGTTTTTATCAAAGGCATAATGGTTCAAATAACCAAGGTCTGCTGAAAAACTCAACTGAGATTTTTTAAGCTATCCTTTTCAGACTTGGATTGAAGCACCGCCCCCCCCTACTTTGTCCTGAATATCTTCAATAAATACCGTTGAGGATTTTCACAGTGCCTTTGCTGAAAAACTTTTCAGCCTATTTGATAAGCGGCGTAGAGGAGACACCCCGGCCAGATTGGCCATGTTAAGCACCGGGAAGATGCAGGCAATCCGTGATTCGCTGGTATCTTTAAGCCCAGCCCTGATCCGGTCTAAACCCTATGCTGTTTTGGCTTGTCCAGACTTACACTCTATGGCTTGCATTCTCCCGGACTTGCACATCTTAAAGCCCCTTTCCTTAAAAATGATGGGCAATCCAAAAAGAAAAGACCCTTTTTGAACCTTGATGAAAGAGTTTTAGGAAAGGGTTAGGATATTGGTATATGAAGTGTATATAAAGGGTATATAAGTGGTCCCTGTCTCGCACGTGTTTCGCTGTTGTTTCGTACGTGTCTCGTACGTGTTTCGTACTATAGAGCGAGACAGGTACGAGACAGGTACGAGACACGTACGAGACTGGTACGAGACA
>JAUZOX010000096.1 GCA_030706265.1 Bacteroidota bacterium
AAAACCAACTGATTTTTCACTGTTGAGTTTAGTTTGGTTGAGTCCGGAACAAAAGTTAAAACGTAAGAAAACCTGTAGTTTGCCAAATCTTGAACTATAGGTTTATCCCTCGATAGAGGCCACCCGGAAATTGGACTTTGTGCATAGCTACTTTGATGAATAATGCCTATCATCATCAAACAAAGACTGGTTAAAATAAATTGCTTCATTATTATCATGTTTAATTATTATTCGAGGGTATGTTTAAAAGAAAATAGTTATGTTAACAATTTTTTAAAAGGCTTTTTGTGAAACACAAAATTGGTGTGAATTACCCATACACATTTCATCTTGAATACCTGAGAAGTAAAAGTAAAAATATACCTGATGTATTCATTTTCAACTCAACTTATCAGTTAAATTTTAAAGATTAAGCCATAGGGCATGGACTGTCGATTCCTCCTTCAGTAGAAGTATAACCAAAGTGAGCGTTAGCAGTATGATTATCACTTGACCTGGAACCACCCATATATTTATTAGCCCAATAGCAAGAACAGCCGCACCAACATGCTCCACCTTTGATTTTTTTCATTTGCATATCAAAATGATTTTCGGCCGATAAATGATTTATTTTATTTAGAAACTGTTTGAATTTACCGGCATCGATTAGTTTGAATGACTGAGGCGTATTGGCAACGAAAAACGCTATATCTTCTACCCTAAGGTGCTCATTTAAATCTTTCATTTGCAAATAATTTGATTAACCAGGTCATATGGAACTCGCATGGAAGATTTTTAGCCTTGTTTGTGTTTTCAAATCATGCTCGTTTCATATATGCTCCTTTTCTTTTAATGTTAACTTGCCTTGTCATTTTTTCTATTCAATTGTAGCATGATTTTTAGCAAAATATTGGTACCCCTGATTTCATAAACATTCCGGTAAGAATTTAAATCGCTGTAATATGCCGTGGCATAACTATGGGTATCGAAAATATTTGTCCAGGTAAGGGAGATGTGCATATCTTTCCAAACATATTTCATTGCCAGATCGGTAAAGGAATTATTTTGGTTACCCGGAACGGCATTGTTGTAATAATGCTCGTAGTTGACGTTCAGGCTAAGCGTCTTTGACAGGCTTAGATCTGCTGAAACATTGTTTACAAATGCGCGAATAGGTGATGATTCGGTTGCCTCTATCTTGCTCCAACTCCTGTTCAACCCTCCTGTATAATTGATATAAAGCCATTTTAGGGGTCTGCTATTTAGACTCCCTGCAATGTTAACGCTATTACTCTTATAATTAACCAGCCGGCTTTGTATCAACTGCTCTGAGGAGTATTTCCCATAGGTAGCATTTAACGATGCAACAATACCCATCAAATCAATCCCTTTGCTAATTTCTCCCCTGACCGATACGTTTTCTGAAGAATTATCATTCTCCAAGGCGGAAGTGAGGGTTAAAATGCCTTTAAATGTCTGCCCATACAAGATATTTCTTGTGCTACGGTTGTATGATATTCCGCCACTTAAAAAAAACATATTAATGATGTCTTTATAAGATAAACGAACACTACCCATATTGCCTTGCGATTCGGCTAGACGGTTGTCGTAATGATTAAGACTGCGGTAACTTTGCAGGATATACCCTGTATACAAGGTGCTGACGTCACCCATTTGATTATAAAATGAATAGTCAGCATTGAGTCCGATTTTTGCTGTTATTTGGTAACTTGCATAAAATGAGGGTTGAAAGTATAACCGTTGCAGGGTGTTGGAATTGTTGGTTATCCTATTATTGATATGCAACAAATTATAAGTTACCGGCATTGAAAAATCAAACTTGATCACGTCGTTATGATTGTATCTTAAGGATATCCCAAGACTTCCATAATATTTGGACCAGTCCAGGTTGTTTTTCATGCTGTCGGCAGGCAGTTGGACAAAACTACCCTCATCGGTTGAGGTATACATGTCGGAACGAAGATTTTTATACTCTAATCCTGTTTTGAATCCGGGATCAATATGCACATTCCACAATGACAAGGTTGAATAAAGTCTCAGGGAATTGTCAAAGTAAAAGTGGTTAATCCTGGCATCCTGCTTTAAAACAGCATAATACTGGTCATTGTTAAACAGATCGGAATACAGTCCGGGCCGAATGGTTAAGCTCTGTGGCGACGATTTAAAACCCATTAAAGAGCTTATTTCATAGCCATTTTCTTTTTGACCTTTCTTTATATAATAAAAACTATTGGCAACCGAAAATGTAGGGTTCTTCATCTGCTGATGAATTGTCGCATCCGTGATTACATCGCCCAAATTATCTTTCCATAACCCTTGTACATTCACAAGGTCATTCACATACTTGCTGCTGTCGTTTTGATTAAACCGAAGTTCCGTTTCCAGCCTGTTGGTGTTGGTCGAAGACTTCATATCTTCATCTACCACAATGGTGCTGTCCTTTAAAATATAATATGAGCTTTGGGAAGTACTTCTCCGGTTCTCATGGTCGTTATAATAGATGAGGTTAAAGTTCAGCTGGCTGTCTTCGCCTGTTTTTTTCAGGGTATTGATGGTGGCTGCGTTAGAGTTGTTAAACAAATACCGGCTTTGACTGATAGAGGGTGGAGAGGGCATTTGTAAACCTACCAGATTATTGCCATTAAAACTATTTTGGGCATTAAAGGAGGTTAATTCTTTGGACAGGTCCACCCCTGTGTTATTCCCCTTATAGGTGGTTATAATTTGGCCCTTTTTGGCAAAATACATTCCGCTGAGTTCATTATCCCACAGCAATGGGGTAGCCCCGATGCCAAGACGCGGCACAAGAGTGAATATCCCCTTTGCGGCATCTTTTAATTTTAGATTAATGGCCGCATTATCTGAAGATTTTAACTTCTGAAGTGCCTTTATGGGTTGGTGATTTTCGAGAACCTGAACCGTAGCAACATCTCTAACCGGTATATTATTGATTGCAATGCCATAACGGCCACCAAGAAGATCCAGATTTTCTATATAGAATTTGTTGATCGGTTTCCCCTGATAAGATATCTGCCCGCTTTCGGAGACATCGATCCCTGGCATTTTCTTCAAGACATCACCAATTACAACATCGTTTTTATTGCTGAAGGCCGAAACCAGGTAATTAAGCGTGTCATGGGCTCCCCAGATTTTCGTTGATTTTACAACTACCTCCTTTAAAGTGACTACTTTTTCCTGAACTTTAAAATTAATATCAGCATCTTTATTATCGATAGTTTTCGATTGTGATACTATAGTTAAACCAGAAATTGAGACATTAAGCCGGGCTTTTTTACCGGAATACTTAAGTTGATATTTTCCCTCTGCATTACTGAAAGCATAGCTGACCATTACACTATCGGGCAATTCCTTTAATACTACTGAAACAAACGGGCAGGGACTTCCGGTTGCATCTGTGATGTTACCTTTTATGATAATCTGTGCGTGTGAAAGGCCACATATACTTACAATCAGCAGGATTATTATCCAACATGATTTATTTTTAATCTGTCCAGACATAAGTATTTTTTAAATGAATAGAAGTTCTAAATCATCAACCCTATAAATATCAGGCAATTTAAAACCAATTACCCCAATAGTAAGGGTTGCAAGTACTTTAGCTTCAGATATCCACAACTTATGCTTTTCAAATTCATCAACTACATCTCTTATCTCAATTTTTTAGAGGTGATTTAAAGATTTCATTGTATGAATCTTGCCGTTTTCGAACCAGCCACTGTAAATCTTCATTCCAGAAATTATCCAGAAAATAAACTCCCGGAAAGATTAATGAAAAAACAAAATGTATGGATTCACAAAACACACAAATATAATATTATAATATACTCTTATATTATTTTGAGTATATTTTTTTTATTTTTTTATTAAATAATTTTATATGTCATTTTACCTGCCATTTTGGGCCTCACGCCGATTACTTTTTCAACCCGGCTGAATACTTATAATTTTTATTATCTGACTTCAATACAATTAATTACAATTTTATTTTAAGCGTTAAAATCATAAAAAGGAGGAGGCAGTACTTTTTGCTATCTGTTCGGTTTATCATTTGATTGCCGGCATCGAAAAGATAAGAACGGATATTTGCTTTGCAGTTTATATTACAGGCCATGCCGTAAATCCGGCTGTCCTGTGAATTTTACTCCTTAACTTCTATCCATGCCGTCGATTGTTTGTGCAAAAACACGCTTATCCCCTGGGGTGAAAGACCAGGAGAAGCCCCATTCATTATGTCTGCGTTCAGTCATGATTTCCATACTTTCATTGACCGTCGGAGCATGATCTTAATTACCGGATTCAAACAGAGACGCAAGATCTAATACTTTTTTTCAAAAAACAAGAAAAAGCCGACTTATTGTATGACACCCCCTGTTTTTTGGATAAAAGCATTCGATTTGTTAATATATGTTAAATTGAGTTCTTTGCGTTATTCAGGTTCCCACGACATTTTTCCTGCGGAGATAATCGTTTGTTTTGGATCAATGTGCAGAGTCCCCACCACCAAACTGTCAAAGCATTTATTCATTAAATCCGGCCATTCAAAACTCAGCCCCGATTGGTCAGGGTACGACAAATACAGCTCAGGCCTAAGCGTAACCTGAACTGCAAACCGGTATGTTCTGCTACTACAGAAAAGATATACCGGTTCAGAAACTATTTAGATTTTCTTTGTGAATTCGATCAAGCACTTACTTTATCATTGCAAGCCGGATCATAGCATCACTGTTTCGGCATTGAATTCAGAATCTGACTGATTTAAATTTCATCTTTTAATTCAATCAGGAATTGCTTTATGGTTTTGAGGGTCTGGATGACTTCAATTTTCTCATCATCGACAGGAGGGCCGCTTTTCAGAGATTCCAGTGCACCGGGCAAGGTATAACCCTTTTCTTTTACCAGATGGTATATTCTCTTATACGTTTCAACATCTGTTTGACTAAAATAGCGTACCCCCCGTTTATTCCGGTGTGGGTTTAAAATCTGATCGAACTCCTTGTTCCAAAATCGGATCAATGACTCATTAACACCCAGCATTGAAGCGATTTCGCCAACTGTAAAATAGAGCTTTTCCCCTTTATTCTGTGTTTTAGCCATGGCCTCTGTTATTAATCCATTGTTTGAGAAGGTAATTGAGACATGCGAATCAGCAAATCATATTCGGCCGGGGTAATGTCATTATAGAAATAGTTGATCGGATTGATTGCCTTTCCATTTTTGCGTACTTCGTAATGAAGATGTGATGCGGTAGACTTACCGGTACTTCCAACATATCCTATTACTTGTCCTCGTTTGACTGGTTGTCCGTCTCTTACCCCTATCCTCGAAAGATGACCGTATGCTGTTGAATAAGAATAGCCATGATTTATTACAATCAAATTTCCATAACCGCCTTCCCAACCGGCCTGGTTAACGACCCCGTCTCCTGTTGCATAGACCTTGGTTCCGGTGGCGGCTGTAAAGTCAATTCCGGAATGAAGCTTCATGACTTTATAAAAAGGATCGATACGATAACCGAAATGAGAGCCAATGCCCGTCATGGTGCGATGCGTGAGGGGTTGTATAGCCGGTATACTGGCAAGCATCTTCTCTTTATTTTTGACCATTTGGAAAACCTGATCGAAAGATTTGCTCTGAACGACCATCTCACTGTTTATCTCGTCCAGTTTCACTGCGGTATTTTTAATGATTTCCGAACTATTTAACCCTTCCATATTACTATAGCGTTCCGCTCCACCATAGCCACCCGCGCGCTCGTCAGATGATATTGGCTCTGCTTCAAATATTGCCCGATAGACGTTATTATCGCGTTGTTGCAAGTCGGTCAGGACTTTTTGCATCCGCCCTATCCGGTTGTTCATTACGTTATACTGGAACTGATACTGATCGAGTTCACGTTTTAACATTTTTTCTTTAGGGGAATCAAGAAAATTATAAGCCACTACCAACAAGACTGCCGCAAATACTGTTCCGGATGAAACCACCCACATGAGTCGCTTGAGTTTATCCTTTAGCGTTACTTTTACCCTTTCAATAGTTAATGAGTGGGGATTAAACTGATACTTGATTTTAGGCATTCAAAAAGATTTTATTAGAGTAAGGGAGGTGCACAAAAACAAACCTTACACTCGCAAAGTTAATATTTTCCCGTAAATTTGCAAACTCCATTGTATGTATGACATTCCGGAAAAGACTTAAATATTGTTAATTAAGCATAACTGCTCTATGAATTCTACCCAAATACGTAAAACTTTTCTTGATTTCTTTTTATCAAAGCAACATCATGTTGTTCCTTCCGCCCCCATTGTAATCAAAGATGATCCAACATTGATGTTTACCAACGCCGGGATGAACCAGTTTAAAGATATCTTTCTTGGTAATTCACCCATCAAATACCCAAGGATTACCGATACCCAAAAGTGTTTGCGTGTGTCCGGGAAACACAATGATTTGGAAGAGGTTGGACACGACACCTATCATCACACCATGTTTGAGATGCTGGGAAACTGGTCTTTTGGGGATTATTTCAAAGAAGAGGCCATCGCATGGGCGTGGGAGTTACTAACGGAGGTTTATAAGATTGATAAAAATCGTCTCTACGTCACAATTTTTGGAGGTGATCAGGCGGAGGGTCTGGGCGAAGATACGGAAGCACTCGAATTTTGGAAAAAGATTGTTCCTGAAGAACGTATTATCCGTGGATCTAAAAAAGATAATTTCTGGGAAATGGGCGACACCGGTCCATGCGGCCCTTGTTCCGAAATCCATATCGATATCAGAAGCGACGAAGAACGCGTAAAAGTGGATGGTAAGGAGCTGGTAAATAAAGACAATCCGCTGGTCATCGAAATCTGGAATCTGGTATTTATCCAGTTTAACAGGCTGGTGAGCGGTCAACTGGTTCCGTTACCCTCCAAACATGTAGATACAGGGATGGGCTTTGAACGGCTCTGCATGGTTTTACAGGGAAAGCAATCCAATTATGATACGGATGTCTTCCAGCCCCTCATTCAGCGTATTGCTGCCATCGCAGGGATCCAATACGGCAGGGATCAGAAAAGCGATATTGCAATGAGGGTCATTGCCGATCATGTCCGGGCCATTTCTTTTGCAGTTGCTGATGGACAGCTCCCCTCCAACAATAAAGCCGGCTATGTGATCAGACGAATCCTGCGCCGTGCCGTTCGTTACGGTTACACATTTCTGAACATCAGGGAACCCTTCCTTGCCAGAATTCTTCCCATTATCGTAGAACAGATGGGAGATACATTTCCAGAGTTGAAAAGTCAGCAGGTACTGATCGGGAAAGTATTAACCGAAGAAGAACAGACATTTTTACGCACGCTCGCGCATGGTATCCAAAAGTTTACGGCATATCTTGAACAACATCCGGGTTCAAAAATGATTGACGGCGGGTTTGCTTTCGAACTGTACGACACCTATGGATTCCCCATTGACCTGACACAACTCATGGCTCGTGAACAAGGATGGCAGGTAGATATGGATGGATTTTCAACGGGACTTGAAAAGCAAAAGGCGCGTTCACGACAGGATGCAGCCGTTGAAGCTGACGACTGGGTTGCTGTGAAAGAGGATATGCAGACCAGGTTTGTCGGATACGATACTCTGGAGTGTGACGTGGTGATTTTGCGTTATCGAAAAGTTGTAACAAAAGGCAAGACTTTATATTATCTGGTGTTTGACCAAACTCCCTTCTATGCCGAAAGCGGCGGACAGGTTGGCGATAAGGGGAAGATCGAGTCGGAAGGAGAAGTTATATCAATTATTGATACCCGAAAAGAAAATAACCTTCCAATCCATATCACTGACCAGCTCCCTTCAAGAATTAATTCACCCTTCAGGGCAAAAGTTGATCCGGTGAAGAGGACTCTTACGGCCAATAACCACAGTGCGACACACTTGTTGCATCAGGCGTTGCGGGCAATCGTAGGCACGCATGTTGAACAGAAAGGATCTCTGGTAAATGACGAACGTTTGCGATTTGATTTTTCTCATTTTCAAAAGGTGTCGGAGGATGAAATCGTCCGGATTGAAAAGATGGTCAATGACCTCATCCGTCAAAATATCATTTTGGATGAGCATCGTGCAATTCCTATTGAGGAAGCAAAATCGCTTGGTGCGATAGCACTTTTTGGTGAAAAATATGGAGATACCGTTCGGGTTATTCGTTTCGGTAATTCAATGGAACTATGCGGCGGAACTCATGTGAAAGCAACCGGCCAGATCGGATTGTTTAAAATCGTTTCAGAGGGAGCCATTGCTGCAGGCATCCGGCGTATT
>JAUZOX010000097.1 GCA_030706265.1 Bacteroidota bacterium
ATTAGGATAAAAATGGTTTTGAAAAATAATTATATATTTCATCCAAAAAAAAGGGGGGTTCATACAATAAGTCGTGGAGTTCGTCATATTTGTGAATTTACATATTGCGTTTACTTTGAATTTAACATAACTTTATTGCAAGTTATGATTTTTTATTAAATTTAAAAACACAAAAAAATGAAAAAAAAATTAATTACAGGTATTTCATTGATTTTCGCACTTTTTTTAGTAATCTATTTTCAGTCATGTAAAAGAGATTCGACTAATTTATCAACTGATCTAACCAACAAGGATTATTTTTACAAAAAGGATTCACTTTTTGCTCCGTTATCGTTAGCAATTCAAATTGCTGAAAATGTAAATAAAAGCAACATAGTGCTTAAAACAGTTACAAAAAATAATTTAAAATCAGCGTTGTATTTAGGAAAAAGGAAAATAAAAAACAATTTAACTATATCAGATAAGAATAAGACACCTTACTTTTACGTTCTTAACTATGAATCTGGCGGTTTTGTTGTAATTTCTGCTGATAAAAGGTCAATACCTATTGTTGGATATAGTGAAAAAGGTAATTTTAAAATTGATTCACTCCCGTTAGGTTTGATTAAATGGTTTGAACAATATGCTAATTATATAAATCATTTACGAACTTCCAGCTCCAAACCTTCAGGATACGTCAATTATCAATGGGAAAATATGTCGTGTGACGAATCCCTTTTAAAAAGTACCTCTGGTTACGAATGTCCTCCACCACCACCTTCCTATACTGAAACTACAGTTACAGTGGGACCGCTATTAACAACTTCCTGGAATCAAGATTGTGGATATAACACATACTGTCCGGTCGCAAGTGATGGACCATGTGGATATGCTCTTACAGGATGCACAGCAACTGCAATGGCTCAAATTATGGCATATTGGAAATATCCGTCTAGTTATAACTGGAGCCAAATGCCCTTAAATTATGGCAATGATAATATTGCTCTATTAATGAAAGATGTTGGATACGCAATTTATACCACATATGGTGGCAATGGATCATCTGCATATTCGACAAATATAGTACCGGCATTCAAAAATGTTTTTCTTTATTCTTCAGCAAACTTTAGCGATTATGATGTAAGTAGCTATGCTACAGTAGTCGCTAATTTAAATAATAACCAACCTGTTTTATTAACTGGTTGTAACGATCAAAGTACTATTCTCGGAATTCCATATTCTTGGTCATCTTGCCACGCTTGGGTATGTGATGGTTATATGCAAACAACATATTATCAAAATGGAGTTGAAACATCTCAATATCTTGCATTTGACATGAATTGGGGCTGGGGCGGTGCATATAATGGATGGTTTGCTTTTAACTATTGGAATTTGCCTGATGGTACAAATTTTCAATATGGAACAGAAATGGTATATAATATTCATCCCTAATATTAATTTTCAACTGTTTGTTTAATTAAAAACCGAAAATCATGAAAAACTCATTTATCATTCTATCCGTTTTGATACCGTTTATTTTTATCGGGTGCAAAAAAAATCCTCCCAGTGTAACGATAACTACAATGGTTGATATAGCCTATAAAGATAAATCAGGAAAAGATCTTCTGAATCCATCAACCGAAAATTGTTTTTCAGTAAACAATATCCATATTTATCATCTTGTAAATGGCATAAAAGAAGAGGTATTCCGACCCCAAATGACATATCCGCATGATTTCTTCATATATAAAAATAATGAATTAAATCAATATTTTATAAGGGTGTTCCTTTTGAGTGATCCCGTATTGGTTGAGTTAAATCCAACAATTACAGATACCCTTAGTTTTACTGCAGATAAATATGGGGCAAGTCAAATATTAAGAAAAGTTTGGTACAATGGAGAGCTTAAATGGGAATTCCCTGTGGAGCAGAAATTTACAATAATAAAATAATATATTCATAGGCGATTTATAATCATATCTAATTAATCAAAGATAGTATTATAAAATAATTTGAAGCTTGATTTTTGGTGGTGTTTGATTTCCAATTTTACTGGGTGCGTTCGGGATGATCGCCACAACTCATTGAGCAAGCGAAACGGGCTAACTTTCTTTAATTTTGCCGGTTAACCGGCAAGATTAAAGAAGTTGGTCTGTTTTCCTCAGTTTGGTCCATGCATGGCCAAATTATAGTCCAAGTTTAGGGGTGAGCCGCAACTTGGACTGCTATCCGTTATGGATTGAAACCATAATGAAAATGTTAGTCGTTCATCATCTCCCATCTGTTTCGATTTTTAGTCCGGTTTACCGCTACGCTCAAACCTTAACTTAAAATCCATTATACCTGCATCACCCGGAGCCTTTGCTTGCAAAACAAAACATAACGTCATTTTATTAACTGACGCCAATGGAAGACATGTTGCTGGATAAATAATCCGCAAAAACAACCTGCTCTTCGAAGTGAATGAAACAACTTTCAATGCCGCCAAGATCATCTGTTTTAAGGATCGCTTTTCTGAACAGATTGCTAAAAATACAGTTGAATTCCGTTGTCCTTCTTCGCTTTATCACCCGGGCAAGTTTAATGCCAATATCAGGCAATGGGCAGTGAGCACTAAAAGCAATAAACATCAGATCCCCTCTTTAAACAAAAGATGATCATTGTCGAACGAAATCAAACAAGCGTTTGGAGTATCCGGTTGATATATGTAATTTTATCCCCCATTTTTGAACAATAAACCAATACCCGCTAAAATGACCGAAGATAGAGTGATACTGGTCGATACTTCTGATCGCCCTGTTGGTATCATGGAAAAGATGGAAGCACACCTGAGAGGCGGGAGGCTACACCGTGCATTTTCTGTTTTTGTGTTCAATTACGACAATGAGTTTTTGTTGCAACGGCGGGCATTGACCAAATACCACTCCGGCGGGCTATGGACCAACACTTGTTGCAGTCACCCCCGCCCCGGTGAAGAGACGATCGAAGCCGGAAAGCGCCGTATCATGGAAGAACTGGGTATCTCGTGCAAACTCAGGGAAGCCTTTTCTTTTACCTATAAAGCCACACTGGATAATGAGACTACCGAGTATGAATTTGATCATGTGTTGATTGGCAGGTATGACGGGGAACTTCACCTCAATCCTGAAGAAGTCGACAGCATCAAATGGCTCTGTTTGTCCGAAATCAGAATCCTGCTGAATGACCATCCCGAAGAATTCACCGTATGGTTCAGGATAGCGTTCGAACGTGTCGAAAAGTATATGCAGAATATACTTTAACCCAAAATTGTTGCAGGGAGAAAAAATTCACACTTACGCTCAACAATTTTTTAAGGCAAAATCCCTTTAATTTTTGTAATCCATTAACCTGACCTCGGTTCCCGAAGGCCGCTGGAAAACCTGAAGATCAAATTCAGGAACTACCGCAAGAATATGATTGAACAGATTTGCCTGTATTGCCTCATATTCAGCCCATGATTTTATTTTGCTGAATGCGTAGACTTCGATGGGAATACCGGTTTCGGTTGGTTGTAGTTGCCTTACAATCATATCCATATTGGAATTCAGATTTGGATTGTTTTGAAGATAGGCCCTCAGATAGGCCATAAAAACACCCAGGTTGGTTTGTTTGCGACTATTGACCGTAACCGTATCGTCTATATTTTTCTGTTCATTGTATGCCTTAAGCTCAGCTTCTTTTGCAGCAATGTATTCTGAGATCAGCTGCATCTTACCGAATCTTTTGATCATTTCAGGTGTACAGAATTTAATGCTGTTCACATTAATTAAAACAGAACGCTTGATCCTGCGGCCATCCGCTTCTGCCATGCCCCTGAAGTTCTGAAATGAATCTGAAACGAGGGCGTAAGTAGGGACCGTCGTGATGGTCATATCGCCGTTACGAACCTTGACAGTCGTCAGTGTAATTTCAAGCACGTTTCCATCCGCACCATATTTGGGCATCGAAATGTAATCACCCGGACGAACCATATCGTTGGCCGAGAGCTGAATGCCCCCAACCAGTCCCAGAATGGCATCTTTGAAGACAAACATCAATATGGCTGATGCGGCACCCAGACCAGCCAGGAAAGTGACCGGCTTTTCACCCATGACGTAGGCCAGAATTAATAAACCGCCTATAATATATACAATGATGGCTGCAACCTGAAGAAAAGGCTTTATCGGTCTGTATTTTGAAACTGACAGCGTTTGATATATCGCATCCAATGCTTTAAAAAAAGTGAGGATCACGAGCATGAAGATCGAAATGATATAAATGCTGGACAATGACTGGGCTACATGCACTACTTTAGGGCCAAATTCGCTTAGTGTGCCGGATGCCATAACGCGGATCAATAAACCCGGAATCAAAAATGCCATCCGATGAAAGACCTTGTAGTCGTATAAAATATCATCCCAGACTGTAGTCGTCCTCCTTGCAATGTGTTTCAGGACACTGCCGATGATCCATTTCGCGATATAATACAATATAATACTCAGTATCAGAACAAACAAAAAGTCGGTCATGTTCCAGAAATTGATTGCTGTTGCTTTATCAAGTCCGATTTTTTCCAGCCAATCTATGGCTGAACTACTGAATTTCCAATACATAACAAGATATATTTTACTATTAACGATTTAATTTATATCCACCGAAGACCGTCTACGTGAAGATTAGCCGCCGGCCTTTTTGACTTTATAGCCCATGTTGATCAATATCTCGATGATTTTATCACGGAAATCGCCCTGGATCAATATTTCGCCGTCTTTGGCACTTCCCCCTACTCCGCATTTGGTCTTCAGCATCTTTCCCAATTCGTTTAAATCGGTATCGGTCCCCACAAAACCGGTAATCAGGGTCACTTTTTTTCCTCCACGTTGCTTTTTATCCAGCATAATCCGCAGATCCTGTTGTTGGTTTGGAAGTGTTTCCAGAGGTGTTTCTTCCTCATACTGATATTTAAAATCAGCATTGGTCGAATAGACTATTCCGATTGGCTTTGATTTTTTAGCCATGATTCTTTTCTATAATTAAGGAATGACAACTTTAAGTGACAACGGTATTAATTTAAATCTCAGCGGCCCCTTCATAGTAACAGGTTCACCGTCAATATTTACAACCAACGTTGCCCTTGTGTGGACGATCACTTCACGCGCTTTGACAATATCGACATAGGGTGTCCGGTGTACCTGCCGAATAAACAGCATAGGTGCAACAAAGGGGATGGTAAATATCGGAACCTTTTTCACGATGCAAACATCCATCACGCCATCATCGACCCGGGCTTCCGGTGCAATTGTGGTGTTATAGCCAAACTGATCTGAATTTGCAAAGCTGATAAACAATGCTTTATAGGTATCACGGACGCCGTCTATCGTAAGCTCATAATTAAGGGGTCGATATGAATAATATTCGGTTGATACGATATTAAAATAGGTTATCCATCCACGGGAAGTATTACCTGCAAATTTATCCGCTACCAGGGCGTCAAAACCAATACCCGCGATACTCAAAAAAGGAATATTGTTAACCCTTACGGTGTCCATCAGAAGCACCCGTCCCTTATTGATAGAGGATATGGCATCGGCCATATTAAAAGGAATATTCAAATGATGTGCCAGTCCATTGCCCGAACCGGCAGGAATAATGCCCAAAGCGGTATTTGTACCAATTAAATTCCGGGCTACTTCGTTCACCGTACCATCCCCCCCCACTGCAACCACAATATCTATGTGATCTTCAACAGCTTTTCGGCTTAACTCAGAGGCATGCTGTTCATTTTGTGTTATCGCTACCTGATAGTCAATAACATTATTATCTATATAATTAGAAACCTGAGCAGCAAATTCATCTGCAGAATCATTTCGGGGACCAGAAGCGGGATTTACAACAAATAATACACGTTTCTTTTCCATTTTATGCTGTTTAAAGACCAATCGTAAGTTTAGCGAACTGTCGTCAGTTTATTATTGATCATCCTGTTATTAAATTGCTGAATCACAGCCTTAAGGAAAGTCTCCATTTTCACGGACCTATTCGTTTCAGAACCCACCAGATTCTTTTTTAAAAGAGGATCCTTTTTGTAATTATAAAGTGCATAGACTGATTTTCCGTCGTATTGCATGGCATAATCACCCTGAACGATCTGGTATGAATCATTCAAAAAAGTCACGTTAAACCTTGTTGCAGTTGAATCGAACACAGAACGTCCAAAAGCTACAAATTTACCTTTATAATGGAGATAGTCCAGAACTGAAGGAAGAATATCCGTTTGCTGGACCACTTTGTCCTTGACACCGGTCATATTGCCGCCCGGTCTGAAGAATACGATGGGAATCCGGAACTCGCCGACCCGGTTTCGATATTGGGGAAGCCATGATTCGGAAGTATGATCTGCCGATATCACAAACAAGGTGTTCTTGTACCAGGGCATTCGGGATGCGGTCTTGAAAAATTTCCGCAAGGAAAAATCAGCATACATCACCGCCTGTTGAATGGGCAGGTTTCCCTTTCTGAACATCCCGGCATACTGAGGTGGGATTGAATAGGGATGATGTGACGAGAGGGTAAAAATTGATGCCAAAAAAGGTTGCTTGAAAGTGTTTAACTTCCTGTCGGTGTATTGCAAAAACTTTTCATCCCATATTCCCCATCTGCCATCGTAGTCTGCCTCATTATTGTATTCCTGGCGACCATAATAATAGGTATAGCCTACTCTTTTTGCAAATTTATCAAAACCCATCGTTCCATCAGTCCCGCCATGAAAAAAAGCGGTCGTATACCCCTTCTGCCCGAGCAAACTGGCCAGGCTGTTGATATGGTCCGAGCTGTAACTCGAAGTAATAAAATTACCCTGTATCAGATTGGGCAGGCCTGTGAGTACGGCAGGAATGCCTTCAATAGACTGTTTTCCATTGGCAAAGCCTTTAAAGGCTAAACTGTGTTCAATGAGCGAGTCAAGGAATGGGGTAAATCCCGAATAACGGGGGTTTTTCATATCCTTGTTAAAAACACCGGTATGTTCTGCCGAAAAGCTTTCCAGTATCAATACCACCACATTCAGTCTTCTGAATGTATTGGTATCAGCTGGATCGACAGGGAATTTCTGCACAGGGTTAAAAATCTGATTCGCCCTTTGGTCCGAATAATAATCTTTCTTTGTCAGTCCTGTTCCCTGAACTGATTTCACCAATGTAAAAGGTGAGTTGAGAACGACTGGTGCCAGTTCAGGACTGATCAAAGTCGATGCGGCCTTTGGGTTAATGGGAATCTGCTGAAAACCTCCCCGCATACAAATGACGGCAAGGGCTATCCATAATACAGCCATACCGCATTGCCCGATAAAATAACTTAAGGTATACTGATAGGCTAACTGTTTATTCACCTTTAACCTGGATGAGAAATGAATAAGCAGCAATGACAACGTAACCAGGATAACGGGAATAAACCAAAAATCAAGGATGAAACGGGGCAGCAAAGAAAAGACGTCGTTTCCACCACCGAGCGCCATATATTTAAATATGTCGAAACTAATGCGCCTTAGCGTAAAACGGTAATAAATGATATCAGCCGTATTTGCAATCAAGGCGATTATATTGATGACATAAAATATGATCAGCACAATTTTTTGGTACCTGGTATCCTTTCGAAATCCAAAGGGAAGAATGACCAGCAACAGAACAGGTATGTTTAAATAGAAGATCGCCGAAAGATCAAACCGCATACCTATAAATAATACCCGCAGAAAAGATGTGAAACTTAAGGGTGGAAACAATTCGGGATTTAACACATAAAAAAATATCCGGCAAACAGAATAAAGGATAAAAAGTGTAAGAAACCGCAGTAACCAAACGGCATGAATGTTAAACGAGTTTTTGATTGTTCTAGGCATACTTTTATAATCTTGATGCAAAAATAAGAAATGTTCTTGTCACTATCATGACTCCGACAAATCAAATGAGGGTCAGATTGTGGATTTTTTCCACAATCTTAAAAATTGTTAAAATATATTAAAGTGTTTTATTCAAATTCATTCTAAAATCATATATCGCTCATTACATGACACATAAACTTATAAATTTCCCATAACAAGCGGTAAATATTTTTGATCGTAGCGTAAACAAACCAAGTTCGTTAAAAAAAATACATTGTTTCTTTGATGAAAGTTCTTGCTTTTTGCTAATAGTGCGTATATTTGTAGCGAATATTAACCAACAACAAAATTCAGACAATGAAGAAATTATTTGTTCTCGTATCA
>JAUZOX010000098.1 GCA_030706265.1 Bacteroidota bacterium
AGCGATGTCTTTGAGCTGCCCGTTTCGCGGCGTGAAATTGCCGAACTGATCGGCATGACAACTGAAAATGTCATTCGCATCTTCTCCGAATTCAGGAAAGAAGGGATCATCCGCATCAATGGGAAGGAAATCACGATTGTGGATAAAACCAGATTACAGTTTTTGTGTGAACATGCATAAAACGAGCATGTTTGGAAATGCAAGCACCGATGAAAATCTTCCATGAGAGTTCCATACGACCTATTTGATCAAATTATTTACGGATGAAATCCCCTATGATTTTTTTAGTTCGGGATACCGCTTCACCCCGCACCTCATTGCGGGCTTGACCCGCAATCTCATAAGGCCGCAATCTATATAAAAGTCCTTAATCGCATATTTGGTCCAAGTTACGGCTATCGCCTAAACTTGAACCAAATATGCTTACGCCTAAACTTGGACCTGGAATGCATTTATACGAGCTCTATACGACCTCGTTAATCAAATTATTTCCGTATGAAAAAAGGCTGAACCCGAAAGAACAGCCTTTTTACTTGTTTGAATACGATTTACTAATTCTTGATGTAAACTCTGGAAGTGTGTGACAATGATGATATCCTGCACTCCCAGGAATAAAATTCCTGTTTACGGATTTTGAATTAATGAAATCAGAGCGCGCGTAAAGACAAAATCATAGACCCTCGTTTTTAGTTAAACCAAGATATTGAATTTAAGCATACTACCTTGCTTTCCTTAAATAACGATGTGTTAATAGTTGGAACGATAGTTATTGTTGTTTCTGCTGAAATCTTTTCTGAAATTGCCTTTTCTTTCTTCGGATTGATTGACCGTCATGTTCCTGCCTTTTATTTCAACACCGTTAAGATTCTTGATGGCTGTTTCGCCTTCTGTGTCGTTTGGCATTTCAACAAAACCAAAACCTTTGCTTCTTCCCGTGTATTTATCGGTAATGACTTTTGCGGAAGCAACTTCTCCGTACTCTTCAAAAATTTCTTTTAATTCATCTCCACTCAAGCTGAAATTAAGATTACCTACATAAATGTTCATAAAAAAACTTTAATAAATGAATAATATTGTGATTTAAAAATATTGTCTAAAGATACATTAATTTTGACTGCAATTTACAGAAAATGAAATGAATATTCTTGATTTCTTAAATTTTTGTTAAATCGTACCCTGATTTTTTAGCCCTGCGACCGTCTCAAAGGGCTAAAAGGCTATCAGGTAGGCTACTAACATGAAAGACTTTGGCAATGAATCAATTGTATTTTAACTTTTGATTCTTTGCGTGTCACCGGAAAAAACAAGAAATAGGACTAAAAAAATCCGGTACTTTTACCAGGTAAATCCTGTCGTTTTGTCACGGGCTTTTTAAATGGGCAACATCCCATATCCCCATTTACCGGTTGAAATCAATTGTTTTATCTGATCACCCTTTTTCCGACTCCCTCAAAGGTCTGCTTTACGGGGTTGATCTTTCCATCTGCCGAGAAACCGAGCGTATCGATGCAAAGTACCCTGTGGTTTTGATCGGTTTCTCCCAGCGGCCTGCGGTGATAAACGATGTACCATTCGTCGGTTTTAGGGATATGGATAAACGAGTGATGTCCCGATCCGGTAGCCACCTTCGGATCCTGTTTCAGGATTTTATCGATCCGTTTGAAGGGGCCGGTTGGTGTATCGGAAATGGCATAGGCCACCGAATAATCGGGCCCGGTCCAGCCCCCTTCGGCCCAGGTGAAATAGTATTTCCCGTTGCGCTTGAGCATGCACGGTCCCTCCACATATTTCTCGGGGGTGATTTCCCTGAAAAGAGTGCCGTCTTCAAAGGGGACAAACCCCGTCAGGTTCTTGTCCAGCCTGGCAACGTTGCAGTGTCCCCACCCGCCGTAAAACAGGTAAGCTTGCCCGTCATCGTCAATGAAGACATGAGGATCAATAGGCTGAGCCTTGTTGTAAAATTTTCCGATCAATGGCTTCCCGAGGGCATCCCTGAACGGCCCTTCAGGTCTGGATGCAACCGCAACTCCCATTCCTCCAATTTGCTGGTCGTTTTGAATGTCATTGGCGGCAAAAAACATGTAATATTTTCCGTTGGCATAGATGGGTGAGGGGGCCCAGACTGCCCTTTTTGCCCATTTGATATTGGCCGTATCCAGCACATGAGGATGCTTGGTCCAATGTATCAGGTCTCTGGAAGAAAAGGCGTCAAAGTAGGTTTGCTTGTTGTAAGCGGCCGAATAGGTTGGATAAATCCAGTATTCTTTTCCGAAGACCCTGCTCTCGGGATCGGCATACCAACCATCTGCGATCGGGTTCCCCGAGGTTAAGGCCTTTTTCCCGGCAGATGAGGAATTGGTTTGTGCAAAGGTGCAAATAGCCAGCAGGCACAGGCCACACAGTATAACAGGGAGTTTCATGATTGAAATTGTGGTTTCTGTAAAAGGTAATTTAGAGGGTACAATATTATAAAAAAGTCGTTCATCTTTTCAATCCGGCCAGCCACATTAAATCCATCTTACCCAAAGATATTTCTGAACCCGAAAGAAATGGAGCCGGATATGCTTTGAATAAATGGGGCTCCTCATTGCAATGACGCGGAATATGGTATTACTATGGCATCAGCAGGCAGCTGTCACCATAACTTAAAAAACGGAAGTCATGGCCAAGGGCATAATCGTAAACCTTTTTCCAGTCTTCCCCGATGAGGGCGGATACCAGTAAAAGGAGTGTACTCCTGGGTTGATGGAAATTGGTGATTAGCCCTGATGCGATACGGTAACGGTATCCCGGTGCGATGATCAGTTGGGTAGAGGCAATGAGCTGGTTGTTCCCCGTCTCTTTCAGGTGCTCCAGTAAGGCACTCATGGCTTCGCCCACCGGTATTGCGGTGTCGAGTTCCGGATCGTAGGGATCCCATTGATGGACGAAGGGATGGGCTTCATCCATCTTTCCCTTTATCTTTCTAACTCCCAGCCAATAGAAGCTTTCTATCGTTCTCATCGAGGTGGTTCCAACCGGGAACACCCTTCCGGCACCCTTTTCCCCATATAACTTCACGAGTTGTTCCAGCAGGGTGGAAGTGATCGAGATCTGTTCCGCGTGCATTTCGTGACCTCCCAGCGTAAGTGCACTCACCGGCTTAAAGGTTCCGGCACCCACATGCAACGTGACAAAGGCCGTAGATATATTCTGCGAAGCCAGGGACTGAAAGACCCGCTTTGTAAAGTGCAGTCCTGCTGTTGGTGCTGCCACAGATCCTCTGAGCCGCGCATAGATGGTTTGGTATCTTTCCTTGTCTTCCGGACTCGCCTGGTGATGGATGTAAGGAGGCAGGGGAACCACTCCCGACTGGTCCAGTATCACCGCAAAACTCAACTCTTCGGGTTCCCACGAAAAACGGATGACGGAGGTTTCACCGGTCTGGCTCACCTTTTCCGCCCGCAGGATGACATCTTTCTCGTTGACAGAGACCGGCAGGGTCAGCACTCCGCTCTTCCATTTTTTGTTATTGCCGATCAGGCATTTCCAGTAACATTCTCCCCGGTTTGAAAAGGCAATCTGGTAATCGGCAGTGGGTGGGGCCGGTTCCAGACAAAATATTTCTATGCGGGCGCCGGTCTCTTTGTGGAAGATGAGCCGGGCCTGGAATACCCTTGTGTCGTTGAACAGCAACAGTGTGTCACTTGGAATGAACTCGCTGATCTTGCTGAAACGGGATTGAGAAATCGCCCCCTTATGGTAAACCAACAGCCTGGAAGCATCCCGTTCCGCTAGGGGATGCTGGGCTATGCGTTCATCAGGTAAAGGGTAATCAAATTCGTCAATGGATAAAGACTGAGGGTGGAAATTAGGGGAATGCGTCATAATCAAATTAAAAATGCAATGCGGCTCAGTTCTTGAACAGGTCTTTTATGTCGATACTTTTTTCATAGAGATGGAACACCTCGTCCATTTCTACGACTTCGCACCGTTCTATCTTGTTGGTTGTCGTTTTGTACCAGATCTCGGCATAGAAATCCCCGACACTGTATAACCGGACAATATTCAACAGGTAAACCCTGTTCAGGACCTCTGTTCCACTTTCGATAACGATTCCAATTTTCTCGTTAAGCGATAATTCAGAAAACTCATCTCTGGTCATGGAGCATATTATTTTTACCGGTTAATGCCACAAGATAAAAACACGGAGCTTCTCATGTCAACATGAATCCACTCCTGCCCGTTTAAGATCATGAACTCGTTGTGTCCGGATCTTAAACCTTCAAAAAGATCAAAAAAGAACTTACTTTTACCTTGAACGCAGCGGCCTCTTCATCTCCTTGGGAATCATCCGGTCGCAAACGTTCTTTACAGGGCACAAAATTAATCATTTGGGGTTCAATTAACAAGAAGAATAATCACCGGCCAAAAAAAATCATAACTTTGCACTATGGAAACAAAAAGACAAGACAAGATATCAAGGCTCATCCAACGTGACCTAAGCGAAATCTTTACGCTGGAATCACGCAATCTGTTTAACAGCAGTATGATCACGGTTACCAAGGTGAATATCACACCGGATTTGTCGATTGCAAAAGTCTATCTCAGCCTTTTTGCGACGCCCGACAAGGAAGCGTTGTTGAATACCATCAAGGCGCATACCAAGCTGCTCAGGGGCCAGTTGGGCAACCGGATTCACCTTCAATTAAGAGTGATTCCTGAATTGCACTTTTATATTGACGATTCCCTCGACTACATCGAGAAGATCGACAATTTACTGAGTGATATATAAGCGGATTGACGAATACTAAATGAACTCCGGTAGTGAGATTGCCTTTTTTTATAGCCCGTCGTTATTTGTTTGCGAAGAAGTCGCACAACATCATCAATGTGATTTCCGGCATCTCTGCCGCCGGTATCATGATAGGGACGATGGCGCTGATCATCGTCCTCTCCGTCTTCAATGGTTTTGAACGCGTCATCGTTTCCCTGGTTAACACCTTTGATCCCGATATCAAGATCTCGCTGGTAGAAGGCAAGACTTTTCATGCCGGTGACATAGCAGCCGACAGGATCAAACGGTTGAACGGGGTGGTACGCTATACCGACGTGCTGGAGGAGAACGCACTGCTGCGTTACAACAACCGGCAATATTTTGCCACCATTAAGGGCGTCTCGCCCGATTACCAGGATAAAAGCGGACTCGATAGCATGTTGGTCGAAGGCTCCATGTCCCTTGAAAGTAAGGGAAACCCCTATGCCGTTATCGGACGCGGGGTGGCTTATTACCTGGGTGTCGACACCCATGACCTGAAGCATCAGCTGGAAATCTATGTTCCCCGGCGCGGCACCGGTGCAGTCACTCCCGATCAGGCTTTCAATTCGGCTTCGCTTTTTACTTCAGGCATCTTTGCCATTCAGGACGACTTTGACTCTAAATATGTGTTGCTGCCTATCGACTTCACCCGCGACCTGCTCGAATACAACGACGAGGTTACGGCCGTAGAATTAGGCCTGGCCAAGGAGATGGACAACGAACAGATCCAACAGCAAATCCAACAGATCGTAGGCCCGCGCTTTAAGGTAGAGAACCGTTTTCAGCAGCAATCTACGTTGTACCATTTGATGAAGTCTGAAAAACTGGCTGTCTTTTTCATCCTGGGCTTCATTCTGCTCATCGCCTCGTTCAATGTGATCGGTTCCCTCTCGATGCTGATCATCGAGAAGAAAAAAGACATCAACATCCTGTGGAGCATGGGTGCGGATAGCCGGTTGATCCGACGCATATTTCTGGCCGAAGGATTACTGGTCACAACACTGGGAGCTCTGTTGGGATTGATCCTTGGTGCAGCGATATGTTGGTTGCAGCAACGATTCGGACTGGTTAAACTTGAAGCCAGTGGTGGAACCTTCCTGATCAAGGCTTATCCCGTTGCCATGGAGTGGTTCGACTTTGTCATGGTGTTTGTTACGGTATTCTTTATCGGTTTGGTTGCGGTCATCTTCCCGGTTCGGAACATTACTCCGGCGACAGAGCGTTAAAGGAGGTCTATTTTTTTAGATATTTGCATTTCAAGATCATTCAATTACCAAATACGCATAAATGAAAAAACTATGGAAGGTTCTACGCTTTGCAGTCCCCTATAAAGGGCACGCATTGCTGAACATCTTGTTTAATGTGGTCGGGGTGTTCTTCTCGTTGGCCTCCCTGTCGTTGTTTATTCCGGTTCTCCAAATCCTGTTCAAGCAGACGTCCAAGATGTTGGTGGCACCGCCCCCCATCACCCTGAATCCGTTGCCCTCTACGAAATTGTTAACCGATAATTTCAATTACTTCATCAGCCGGCAGATCGATCTTTATGGAGAACAGACTGCGTTGCTCTACATCTGTGTTGCCATAGTGGCCCTCTTCTTCCTCAAAAACTTCTTCCGGTATATGGCCATGTTCTTTTTGGCGCCAGTGCGCAACGGTGTGGTGAAAGACATCCGCAACGATCTCTACCGCAAGATGCTTTATCTTCCCTTGGGATACTATTCCGATCAGCGCAAGGGAGACCTGATGGCCCGTCTGACCACCGATGTCCAGGAGGTGGAATGGAGTATCATGAGCACGCTGGAGATGCTGTTCCGCGAACCCATCACCATCATCGTCTACCTGGTCACCATGGTGGTGGTGAGTCCACGGCTGACCCTTTTTGTAATGGTTCTGCTTCCCATCAGCGGACTCATTATAGGTCAGATCGGCAAGAGCCTGAAACGCACTTCGGTCAAAGGGCAACGCAAGATGGGAGAACTCCTCTCTATCATCGAGGAGACCATTTCCGGTCTTCGCATCATCAAGGCATTCAATGCCATTGGTTACTCCCGCAAGAAATTCGAAGAGCACAATACTGCATACTATCGTTTGATGAACCGATTGTACCGCAAGCGAGACCTAGCCTCTCCCCTGAGCGAGTTCCTGGGGGCCATCGTGATCACCGTCGTGCTCTGGTATGGGGGTAAGCTGGTCTTCAGCGCTTCCTCCTCGTTGCAAGCCTCGGTCTTTCTTTTCTACCTGGCCATCTTCTCCCAGCTTCTCAACCCCGCCAAAGCGATTGTCCAGTCTATCTATAACATTCAAAAGGGGGCTGCATCCGTCGACCGTATCGAATATGTCCTCAGTGCCGAAGAGACCATAACCCAGAAGGAAAATGCCATCCAACACCGGCAGTTCGAACATCAGATCGAATACCGCAACGTCTCATTTCAGTATGAGAAGGATGAAGTATTGAAAAACATCAATCTCATTATACCCAAAGGGAAAACGGTTGCCCTGGTTGGAACTTCCGGTGGTGGCAAGTCCACCCTTGTCGATCTGTTGCCCAGATTCTATGACGTGGTAAACGGCGCTATCCTCATCGACGGCATTCCCATCACCGACCTGGTCATCCGTGACCTGCGCGACCTGATGGGCATCGTCTCCCAGGAGACCATTCTCTTTAATGGTTCCCTTTACGAAAACATTGCCTTTGGACTCGACAACATCAAACTCGAAGATGTGGTTGCAGCCGCCAAGGTAGCCAATGCCCATGAGTTCATCGAGAAGATGGATCAAGGCTATGACACCAACATCGGGGACCGTGGCGTGAAGCTCTCGGGCGGACAACGCCAACGCATCAGCATTGCCCGTGCGGTTCTGAAAAACCCTCCTATCCTCATTCTTGACGAAGCTACTTCGGCCCTCGACACCGAAAGCGAGCGGTTGGTTCAGGATGCCCTTACCAACCTGATGAAGAACAGGACCTCCATCGTCATCGCCCACCGTCTCTCCACCATCCAGCATGCCGACGAAATCGTGGTAATGCAGCAAGGCGAGATCGTGGAAAGGGGTACTCATGCCGACCTGCTTGCAAACAACGGTGTTTACAAGAAACTCAACGAGATGCAATCGTTGGTATAAAGTTCCGGGATTTAGGATTACTCATAAACCGGGCCATATTACTTAAATAATTTCATAGCCCTTAAACGAGCGCATGGGCGTTTTCATGCCGGTTAAACCTGTTAAGGGCGAATGATTTGATATTATTTTGACCAAGGTGAAGAGCCGGTTCAATTCAATAACCTTGGGATGTGGCATCAGAAAACGCGAATAAACTGTTTCAAAAAGAGGCTGTTCCGAAAGTCCGGAACAGCCTCTTGCGTAATAATGGTCAGGTTTTATTCAATAACGG
>JAUZOX010000099.1 GCA_030706265.1 Bacteroidota bacterium
AAGTGAAGTGATTTAAAATGTTAAAATTTAGTGTTTTATTTGTCCATCGCTAAAAGATCAACTCATTTTTAACTGGTCCAACAGTTCTGTTGTTGCTTTTAATGGAATATTACAGCCGTTATTGATTACCGATAAGTTAAAGATTTAAAAATCATATCTAATACGCTTCAAAAAATCAAACAGGACCCTGAAACAGTATTATCTTTGACTGCAGAAGGTTACATTGCAATGGAGCGGATCTGTTGTTGTTTTTGGGATAGGCGTAGTGCCGGGAAATAGGATTCGAAGAAGCAAATACCATTATCAGATTCTCCGCCTTTTTCATGTACTTTCGAAGCCTGACCGCTGCCTTTAACCCGGTGCATATCCGGTGCATATCCTGTAGTAACCCGGTGCTGATCCAGTAGCTGTACCCCGATATGCACCGGATATGCATGGGGTATGTACCAGATATGCCATATCTTAAGGGCTGGCGTCAGGCATGGGTACGACATGGAAAAGAGGAAGGGGCTGATACTCTTATACTCCATTATCCGGTGATCAGTCTTTTAAATGATTATTCCGGGAAAATGGAGCGTATAAATGGACTTGTGCAAATGGTGTTTAGACGTTTGTCATAAACGTATAAAATCACTAAATGCCATGGATAGACATCATTTCTTTTATCGATATTTTTTAAAATTCAATTCATCCATCGGGTTTTAACTGTTTTCACCAGGTCATGCCATCACCCAAGGATAATTCCTTCTGGAATTTATTTTGTCTTGAAATAGCCTTGTGTGTGGCCAACTTCCATGGACTTCTTTGATCCTGAAAAAGGCAATTTACCTGTTGTTTCGGAATTTGATTTATGATAAAAAAGGTTGTTAAAATTGATTAATTACGCAATCGGTTGCAAAAGAATAAAACACTGTTTATCTTTGTGGTGTTATTATAGATTGCGTTGATAAGGAAAGGACATTGGGGTACCGATTAAAATCGTAGAGGCCCTTTCGCTGCGGCATCGCCTATAATGACAACGGTAATGTATAACTCAACATTTTAACCATGAATCCATCAATTCAGAAAATAGCCATTGTGACCGGTGCGGCAACCGGTCTCGGAAAGGCCATAGCAGAGAAATTTGTTAAAAGCAATATATTCACTGTTATCATTGTGCGCAATGAAGAAAAGGCAAGAATGGCCTGTGAATCTTTGGGAGGGCTTTCGGATTATGAAGTCTGCGACCTGAGTCAACTGGAAAAGTTACCCGGGCTTGTCGGTAAAATAAAGGAAAAATATGGCCATATCGATATTCTGGTCAACAATGCCGGGATTCATTTGAAAAAACCGATGCTTGAGGTTACCGATGAAGAATTTCAAAAAGTAATTCTGGTCAATGAAACGGTCGTGTTTAGCCTGTCACGCGAAGTCGCAAAAGTGATGATCGGGCAAAAGAGTGGTTCCATCATCAATATTAGCTCAATGGCATCCCAATACGGGATACCACAGGTGATTGCTTACAGTGCTGCAAAATCTGCTGTGGAAGGCATGACCAGGGCCATGGCCGTTGAGTTATCGCCATTCGGTGTCCGGGTTAATTGCATTGCACCCGGATTTATCAAAACCAACATGTCTTCAAGTGCTTTGGATTCGGATCCCGAACGCAAACGAAAAGTATTCTCCCGTACCCCTATGGGCAAATTGGGCACCCCCGAAGATGTTGCCAATGCAGCCTGGTTCCTTTCATCCGAAGAATCTTCCTATATCACCGGCACTGTAATGTGTGTGGATGGTGGAAATGCAATAGGATTTTAATAAAGAGATCATCAAATAAGCCGAGCATTTCTAAAACATATATCTAAGCATCACGATTAGCAAACCGTATCATCAAAAAATAATTTCTCATGAAGATCACCGAAGCCAAAGTAATCGTTTGTTCCCCAACCCGTAATTTTGTTACCCTTTTGATTCGTACCGATGAAGGTATCTATGGTTTGGGTGATGCTACGCTAAATGGTCGCGAACTAGCGGTAGCCACTTATTTGGAGGAATACTGTATTCCATGTTTGATCGGACGTAATCCGTTTGACACAGAGGATATATGGCAATATTTTTACATAGGGGCCTACTGGAAACGTGGTCCTGTGACCATGTCGGCATTGGCTGCCATAGACATGGCCTTATGGGACATTAAAGGAAAAGTGCTCAATACCCCTGTCTATAATTTACTGGGAGGCAAAAGCCGGGACCGGATAATGGTATATTGCCATGCGAATGGAACCGATCTTTCACAAACACTCGAAGAAGTGCACCAACACCTCGAAATGGGTTATAAAGCGATCAGGGTTCAGACAGGGATCCCCGGCATTGCCTCAACTTATGGCGTAGTTGCGAAAGGGGAGAAATATGAGCCGGCCACACGGGGGGTGCCACATGAAAGCAGCTGGAGTACCGAGAAGTATCTTAACTTCATACCCCGACTTTTCAGTGCAGTGCGCGATAAGTTTGGCGATGATATTCATTTGTTGCACGATTGCCATCACAGGTTAACCCCCATCGAAGCCGCCCGCTTTGGTAAGGAAGTTGAACCTTTTCACCTTTTCTGGATGGAGGATCCGGTTTCTGAAGAGCTGCAGGAATCATTCCGGATTATTCGCAACCATACGACCACTCCCATTGCCGTAGGCGAAATCTTTAATTCGGTCTTCGATTGTAACCGGTTGATTACAGAACAACTTATTGATTATCTGCGCATGACCATTGTTCATGGCGGAGGAATAACTCCCCTTCAAAAAGTGGCTCATCTGGCTGAGGTCTACAATGTCCGTACCGGATTTCATGGAGCGACGGATCTGTCTCCGGTTACCATGGCTGCTGCGCTGCACTTCAATACCGCCATTCACAACTTTGGTATTCAGGAACATATGCCGCATGAACCTTTGGTAGATGAGGTTTTCCCTCATGCTTATTACTTCAGGGATGGGTTCATGTATGCCGGTGATAAGCCCGGATTAGGTATTGATATTGATATGGCGCTGGTTGATAAATATCCGTATCAGCGGGCATATCTTCCTTTAAACCGTCGTGAGGACGGAACGATGTGGAACTGGTAATTCCTTATACGGTCTCATTCCACCGGGTATTTATCCACTGCTTTTTATCTTCAGGGGTGAAGAAAGTCCATGCCACGATCCGGCTTGATTTATTCCCCTGGCCCATGGGAATGGTCCTGACTTCGACGGCTTCTGCCTTTTCCAGTGCTAAATAAATATTTTTAAGATGCGATTGTTTGGCGACTGCTGTTGAAAACCAAAAACAGTTTGAAGAGAAAAGTTTACTCTGTCGAATCATGTCTTCAATAAAACGTTCTTCACCCCCTTTGCACCACAACTCCGTGCTTTGCCCTCCAAAGTTAAGCACGGGGTCTTCGATTTGTTCCTTATTCAGGTTGCTCAGTTTCCGTAACGTCCCGGCCTGGGCCTCTGCCAGGGAGGCATGAAAGGGAGGATTGCAGACCGTCAGATCAAAGCGTTCGTTCTTTTGAATGATTCCAAAGAAAATATCGTTGGGTTGGTGCTGCATTCTCACTTCGACATTCCCCTTTAAGACCGGATTCGAGTCAATGATCTTATTTGCTGAAGCAACAGCTCCGGGATCAATTTCTGCTCCAACAAATGACCAGCCATATTCTTTTACCCCTATGATGGGGTAAACACAATTTGCCCCGATGCCGACATCCAGGCATTTTATCTTCGGTCCGGTTGGGATTTTCCCGTAATTACAGCTCCCCAATATATCTGAGATATGATGAATGTAATCGGCCCTCCCCGGGATGGGTGGACATAAATAGTTTTGGGGAATGTCCCACTTGTCAATATCATAATAGTATTTCAACAAAGCCTTGTTAAGCATCTTTACCGCTTGCGGGTTTGCAAAATCAATGGATTCATCGCCATATACATTCAACTTCACAAACTGAGCCAGATCAGGACAACTTTCAATCAGTTGCTTGAAATCATAACGCCCGCGATGTTTGTTGCGTTTGTGTAATCTTGTTTTTTCCTTTGGATGTTCTTTCTTTTTATGAAGCATGGTATATGATGATAATGCGTTGATTATAAGTCAGCTTTGAAAATTACTTGAAGGATGTGTGGTCAATGTAAATTGGCATCAAAGGTACGCATTTATACCGAAGTGCCGTTATGATTGCCTGAGCCTATTATTCTGAAGTTCTTGGGTTTTACAAAAATGAAACTTGGTATAATGTTTAAGTTTTATATCAAAACTTTGTAAGTTTACCGGAAAAATAATGTGGTTGCATAAAAAAGTTGTTCATATAGTGACTTGTTATCTGCACCAGTACAACTTTTTAAGGCTAAACTGAACTTGACCTTGATCTTGATTTCAATTTTATAACCTTAAAGCCATTTTTATGAACAAGTTGATAATGTTTTTTGCTTTATTTTGTTTGTTTGTTGGTTTCCTGCTCGACGACCCAAAAAGTTTCATCGGTAACGGTAAATCAAAACAGTACTGCACAAGGAGAAGAAAGAGATGGTTGTTCTTTTAAAAAAGCAATAGTCATAAACGAAACGACCGAGAGTAAAGGTGTTGCAGCAGAATATACCTGGTTAAGAACCAATTATCCAGGTTATAGGATGCAGCACCAAGCCCTTAGCTTTAATAATAAAAAACCATTTGATTTACTGGATATCATAACAGCAGATGGCAAGGCGAAAAGTTTCTTTTTTGACATTTCTAATTTCTTCGGAAAATTATAAATAACGCCAAATGAGGAGGGGGAATGAGGTTATACTCAAATGTTTAGTGAAACACAGTTTTTTTCAAACAACATTTGCTATCTTTATGTTTCCAAATAAAAGAACAACTCATGCCGGCTAAAGACCAAATATACAGCTACGACCTGATTTACAATGATGCCCCAATGCCTTTTGTGATCAAAACCATGGAAGAAATTGACAATAAATCAGGGGGTATTGCCGATAATCCACACCGGCATAATTACTATACCATTATCTGGTCATTCACTGCAACCGGAAAACATATCATCGATTTCAAAGAATACCCCATTGCCCCCAACTATATTTTCTTTGTAAGCCCCGATCAGGTTCACCAGATTCTTACCGATCCCAATCCTACGGGCTTTGTCATTCTCTTTACTCCTGAATTCCTTGAAAAGAACAGCATCCGCAATGATTTCATCGCCAATTTGAAACTTTTCCAGAAAAGCGATGAAACCCCTCCGCTTGAACTCAATGAAACAATGGTCATGAAGTTAAAACCATTTGTAGAACAGATGATGATTGCCTTTCATTCTCAAAGCGATATGTTTTTAGAGACCATCGGCGCTTACCTGAAACTGTTTTTGATTGAATGCAAAGGGCACTGCTCTTTATTTTCGGGTTCAAATACCCAGACAGTCGAAGTCGAAAAAACGATTGTGAAAAACTTTAAGGCAATCGTGGAAAAAAGCTATACCCGTTCGCATCAGGTAAAATACTATGCCGACTCGTTAAATGTAACGCCAAATTACCTGAATGAAGTCATCAAAGCATCCATGAATGTATCGGCAAAGGATTTTATTCAAAACAGGCTCATACTCGAAGCTAAGCGGATGGTCGTTTTTACAGATAAAAGCGGTAAGGAAATTGGATTCGATCTGGGCTTTGAAGATCCCTCACACTTTAGTAAGTTTTTTAAAATCAATACCGGCCAATCTCTTCAGGATTTTAAAGAGCGCATTTTAAAATAGCCGGTATCGACTTTGCTTATTTAAAATAATTCTAATTACCCTGATTTTTACAATCGATTCCATAATTTATCCATTTTGCACCCTTTCGGGTTGCCCTACCTTTGTGTCATCAAACAAATAAAACAGATGACAATGGAAACAACAGTAAAAACAAAATGGAGCATTGATCCGATACACAGTGAAATCTCTTTCAAAGTAAAACACTTAATGATTACCAACGTCAAGGGCGTGTTCAAGGATTTCTCTGCAAATATATACACAGCCGGTGATGATCTTATGACCGCTGATATTGACTTCTCAATGGATCCGGCTTCAATCAATACCGGAGCTGCCGATCGCGATGCACACCTGAGAAGTGCCGATTTCTTTGACGTTGAAAACCACAAACAAATCACATTTGTGGGCAGTAAATATGAAAAAGCGGATGACGAAGGGAATTACATATTGTATGGCGACCTTACCATCAAAGGTATCACCAAACAAATTAAGCTCGATGTTGAATTTGGTGGGGTGATGAAGGATCCCTGGGGAAATGAAAAAGCGGGTTTCACGATTAACGGGAAGATTAACCGCAAAGACTGGGGCCTGAATTGGAATGCGACACTCGAGGCAGGCGGCATGCTTGTAAGCGATGAAGTGAGAATAAATTGTGAAGTACAGCTGATCAAAGCAGCGTAATTGATTTCAAAAATGACAAACACAGTTCTTCATAAAGCCGAAACCCGTGGTCATGCAAACCACGGGTGGCTTAATAGCATGCATACTTTTAGCTTTGCAAACTATTATAATCCTCAAAGAATGCATTTCGGCGCTTTAAGGGTGTTGAATGATGATACTGTTGAGGCTGGAATGGGTTTTGATAAGCATCCACACGATAATATGGAAATCGTTTCCATACCATTAGAGGGTGATTTGGAGCACAAGGACAGCATGAATAATGTATCCGTCATTAAATATGGTGACATACAGGTAATGAGTGCCGGTACCGGAATATTCCATAGCGAGTATAACAGGAACAAGGATCGACGGGTTAAATTTCTTCAGATTTGGGTTATTCCGAATAAGAAAAACGTAACTCCACGCTACGATCAGATTACCTTAAACATTGCGGATCGCCATAACAAGCTTCAACAGATTTTATCTCCTAATCCAGACGATGCCGGTGTATGGATCTATCAAAACGCCTGGTTTCATCTGGGACTATTCGATAAGGGCGTGAGTGCAGATTATCAGGTCAAGGCAAACGGAAACGGGGTTTATGCTTTCGTCCTAAGCGGCGATGTTACCATCAACGGTCAGGCTTTAAAAGCTCGTGATGGTTATGGAATATGGGATGTCGATAAAATAGACATCCATGCTGTTTCTGATACCGAATTTTTATTGATGGAAGTGCCGATGATCTTTTAACGACCTATTTAACCTTTCTTGCTGATATCCATCAAAACATCCCTGTTTTTGATGGATATCCTTTTTTCATCCAGATTGATGATCCCATCTTTTTCAAAAGCCTTCAGGAGTTTGACGGTGCTTTCGGTTGATATGCCGGCAAACTCTGCAATGTCCCGACGTGTAAGCAGGGTGAAGACATCTGCTGTTCCACTGTTGATACTATCCAGATATAGCAAGGCATCTGCAAGGCGTCCGTTCATCTGCTTGTATGTCAGATTGCGGATTGTATCAAAGAGCAACGTATTGTGTTCGCAATATCTTCGGATAATGGAATAGGCAAACATCCCATTTTGTTGCACCAACTTGGCCATTGCCGATTTCTCAATGATGTATGCCTTGGTTTCGGTTAATGCGACGACCGAATAATTAAATGTGTTCTTTCCAAAAACTGCCGAGAGCCCTATAAATTCACCCGGACGAATGATCCTCAGATTCATCTGCCTGGATCCTTCACCTTCAATATGCTGTTTTGATAAACCTTCTAAGACAAACATAATATAGGTTGCAAAAGCGCCTTGCTTGGTCAAGTTTTCTCCCTTTCTAAACAAGATCTGGGTCTTACTTGCACGCACCAGTTCTATTTCTTCAGGAGTGAGTAATTGAAAACATGGCGCCTGAATATCACAAACGAATTCACGGTCTTTTTCTGAAATGGATTTCATCCGAAAATAATTTGATTATATAGGTCGTATGGAACTCGCATTGAAGATTTTTATACGGCTATTATTTTATTTATTGGTCGTATAGAGCTCGCATAAATGCTCGGTTCATCGGTGTTTGTGATCTTCGATCATGCTCGTTTCATCCGATAATAATTTGATTAAATAGGTCGTATGGAACTCACATGGATGTTGATCACCGGTGTTGATGCTTTCAAACATGCTCGTTTCATCTTATCGAAGGCTTATTGGCATTGTATTATGCAAAGTTAGCACTTAATCAATATCAATATAAAAGTTGAGCTACTTCAATCTGACGATTGT